>JAGQPO010000304.1 GCA_020426665.1 Planctomycetales bacterium | reverse complement strand
GGTTCAATACCTGTGGCGCGTACATGTACTGGATGAACCATTCCTTGTTCAGTCGTTCGGCCATTTCGGTCAGGTCGACCGCGGGCATGGTCTGGGCAGGCTGCATTGCGAAGGTATGACAAGCGATACAGTTCAGCCCCTGGTTGCCGACAAGATCAGTGCCGATCGTTTTGGTTTCTTTAAGATCGCCTGGATCGACATATTCGACGAGTGGTTTGGGGTCCAGCTTCGGAAAAAGGTCCATCAGTGGTTCGACGTTCGCCAAACCGAATTGAGGCATTCGCGTGTTCATGTACGGCCGAATCGAACGTCCATTGACCAACACATCACGCAACCATTTTTGTTTCAGTTTGCCGCCGACGCCGGTCAAAGATGGCGGGATTCGCCCCTGCGGTCCAAGGTTTTCGTTCGTCGTATGAAAGAAAACATCACGCTCGTCAGAGATTCCACCCAAATCATCGCGACGATGACACGCAAAACAACGCAGAGTTTCCATCGTCAAGACGACCCGCTGTCGATCCCCCAGCGGTTCACTTAACGAACCGATTGCGGTTCGGATTGCATCGATTTGGGAATCATCGATCTGGAATCGAGGCCACGAGCCGGCCTGCGCCGAAAGACAACCCCGCATCGGATCCAATTCCGCGAGCGACGGATAACGGTTATGGGATGCATTCCCTGAAGCATTCCCCACAGCATTTGAAGGCAACGCTACGTTCGGATTTTCGCCGCTGTCGGCCCGGTGGCATTGGGAGCATCCGAATTTTTCGAACAATTGTTTTCCCAACGCTGCCGTCGATTCGTTCACCTCGATCGATGTCGCCGACAGGGGTTCGCCGAATTGCATCAGGTAGTTAGCAAGATCCTGCGCTTCCCAATGCGAAAGCGTCATGTTGGGCATTCGCCCCTCCGGACGAATCGAATGCGGATCTTCCAGAAATGACGTCAGACCGGCGAGATTGTGTTTCGCTCCCACGTCACCCAGCGCGACGGAATCTTGTGTCATCGTCTCGCGCCCCTGGTCATCTCGCGGCGAATGACAGGCCACGCATCCGACGGTGTGGAACAACTCCTGCCCGCGACCGGCGGCCTCTGAGTCGATCGCTTGTCGCTCAAAAGACTGGGACGATCGTGAAACCAAATAGGCGGTGATTGCCGCGGCGACTTCGTCACGACGCGCGTCGTCCAAATGCCCGATCACGTTCGGCATGCTGGTACCGCGTTTGACCGTTTGCGGAGAAGCGATGAATCGACGGATGTACGCAGGGTCGACGCGGTTGGTCACACCATCCAAGATCGGACCACGTTTCTGTGGCAACGCATTCGCCCCCGCCAATGCATCCGAATGCGTGGCATGGCAATTGATGCACCCAAAATGATCCAGCAGCGAAAGTCCTTGGATGTGCTTGTCGATGGTTCCGATTGACGGCCCACCGGCGCCGCCCAGATCAATATTGGCATTCGTCCCGGCGATGTCGATGACGTATTTGACAAGGTCCAGGAACTGTTGACGGTCGGCCAAGTGATCGGCCAACTTTTCGGGCATCGCCGACGCGGCGTCCTGACCGATTCGATCAATTTGGTCCTTCGTGATCCTGGTCAAGTTTCGAGTGCCGGCAAGCTCGCGGATGACAACATGATCATCCGAGTCGTCGACCATCCGTCCCGTCACGACACGTCCATCAATCGTCAATACTTTTACGGATTCGAATCCTTTGCCAATGACCTTGGACGGCAACAGAATCGATTCGACAAAGTGTTCGTCCGTCATCTTGGCGGAGACGACGGTCAAATCTGGTCCCAACAGATCCTTGGCTCCCTGGGCATGACAACCGGCACATGCCAAGGTTTGTTGAGAAAAAAGGATCGCCCCACGAACCGCATCGCCACGCTCGCGGGCAGCGACGGCCAGCGAATTCGCCCCCTCGGCAAGCAATTGTTCGGTCAACGTCTTTGCGGCTTCGGTTCGCGGCGCAGGTGTCTGGGCATACGACGAATTTGCAAGGCCTAGGATCTCGATCCAGACGAACGAAATGAAGAGAATCCGTACCAGTGGTGTCACGCGTATGCGTGTGTCGTTGATCGCTCCGCGATCAGACGCTTTGATCGCGGAGCGATCAACGACGATATCCAAAGTGGGCGCTCCAGTTAGCTGATGATGTCGTTGATGATTTTGCCGTGGATGTCGGTCAAACGAAAGTAACGACCTTGATAACGATAGGTCAGTTGTTCGTGATCGATTCCAAGTTGCGCCAAGATTGTCGCCTGCAAATCGTGGACATGAACCGGTTTTTCGTTCACGTTCACACTGTATTCATCCGTTTCGCCGTAGGACATGCCGCCACGGATACCGCCACCGGCCATCCAATAAGTGAAACAATTCGGATGGTGATCGCGGCCATAGACTTTGTCGGTCAGCTTTCCTTGGCAATAAACCGTCCGGCCGAATTCGCCGCCCCAAACCACCAGGGTTTCGTCCAACATTCCCCGCTGTTTCAGGTCACGCAGTAGCGCGGCGGTCGGCTGGTCGGTGTCACGGCACTGATTGGGAACTTGTGTTTGTGCGTTGTTATGAGAATCCCATCCGCGATGATACAACTGGATGAAGCGGACTCCGCGTTCGGCCAACCGGCGAGCCAACAAACAGTTGTAGGCGTATTTCCCAACCTGTGTCGCCTCTGGACCGTATTGGTCCAAAATCGCCTGGGGTTCGTCGTTAACGTCGATCAATTCCGGGACACTCATTTGCATGCGATAGGCCAGTTCGTACTGTGCGATTCGCGTTTCGATCGCAGGGTCGTTAAACGTGTCGGCTCTATCCTGGTTCAACCTTTCAAGCGAATTCAACATCCTACGCCGCTGCAATCTTGACACGCCGGCGGGGTCATAAAGGTCCAAGATCGGGTCGCCTTGGCCGCGGAACTTGACGCCTTGAAACCGACCCGGCAAAAAGCCGGCTCCCCAAAGTCGGTCGTACAAAGGTTGGCCTTGTTTGGCCGATCCGTTGGACGTCATCGCGACAAAGGCCGGCAAGTTGTCATTTTCGCTGCCCAATCCGTAATTGACCCAGGCCCCCATGCTGGGACGTCCGGCGATGACGGAACCCGTTTGAAAAAGAGTCGCAGCGGGATCGTGATTGATCGCTTCGGTATGCATGCTCTTGATCACACAGACGTCATCGATCACGCTCGCCAAATGGGGAAGCGTCTCGCTTAGCCAGATTCCCGACTTTCCATGTCGCGCAAACTTGAACGCACTGGGGGCAACGGGGAACGATTTTTGGCCCGAGGTCATCGTCGTTTTACGTTCTGCCGGATAAACCGACGTGGGAACTTCTTCGCCGAACCGTTTGGTCAGCTCGGGTTTGTAATCGAACAAGTCCATTTGCGATGGGCCGCCCGATTGGAACAAATAAATGACGCGTTTGGCTTTGGGGGCAAATCGAGAAAACGGGATTGTGGGTCTACTCCCAGAATCCGCAGCTGGGACAGTTTCACCACCGCTTAACAACGATCCCATCGCGATGGAACCGATCCCCAGCGAACTTCCCCTCAGGAACGTTCGCCGCGTTTGCCGCAATTGAAATTCGTGTTGCGGATCCATCTCAGTTCTCCGTAATCGCTTCATCAAGATTCAAAATCGTATTGGCGACCAACGTGAACGCAGCCAGCTCGGATTGATTCAGGCCGGATGCATGCGGGGCATCTCCGATGGCCAGCAAGCGTTTCGCCGCGTCGGGGTTGTCCGCAAAATCCTGGCGATAAAATTTGTAATCTTCAACCAACACCGACCGTTCTTCTTCTGTAGGTCTGCGACTGGTAACTGATTGAAAGGCGTGTTCGACCTGTTGATGGATGGTCAGATCACCTGCTTGCAAGACCCGTTCGGCCAGATGGTGCGCCGCTTCTATAAAGGTGATGTTGTTCATCAACGTCAACGCTTGCAATGGAGTGGTTGTTTGATCCGAGCGGACAATGCAAGTTTCGCGAGCCGCCGCGTTGAAGGCCATCATCGATGGCGGTGGAACCGTTCGTCGCCAATACGTGTACAGGCTTCTGCGGAATAGTTTTGCACCGTCGTCACGGACGTATTTCGCGTTCGAAATACTGCTCCAAATCGCCGGTGGCATGTACGGTTTCACCGAGGGTCCGCCGATCTGGCTGTCCAACAGGCCGCTGGTAAACAGGACGGAATCTCGAATCGCGAACGGCGACAACCGTTTGCGTGGTCCGCGGCCCAACAACCGATTCTCCGGGTCTCGCTCCTGTTGCTCGGGTGATGCTGCCGAGCTCTGACGGTACGTTGCGCTTGTCACGATCAAACGGTGCATCGCTTTGACGTCCCATCCGCCCGAAACAAACTCGGTCGCCAGCCAATCCAGCAACAGTGGATGAGTGGGCAATTCGCCCTGGACACCAAAGTTCTCGCTGGTCCTGACGATGCCCGATCCGAAATGATGTTGCCACAGACGGTTGACCGCGACACGTGCCGTTAGCGGATGTGATGGATCGACCAGCCATTTCGCCAGTCCCAGTCGATCGGCCGGCCACTGTTCATTCCAAGATCCGATGGCCGGCGGAGTAGCCGGATACAGCCGTTGTGATTTGTCCGGGTGATCGTATTGCCCCCGCTCCAATCGATACGTTTCTCGCGGTTCGGCGCGTTCGTGAAGCACCATCACCGTGTCCGGATCACCGGCTTGAGGTCTTGGGACGGAGGTCTGTGTGATGTGGATCGCCATCGGCTCCGGGGTCACGAATCTCAGTTCATCCTGCGACAATTCCGGCCAACTCTTTGGCACTTTAATGAACGGAGGGCTGTTGCCGTTG
>JAGQPO010000303.1 GCA_020426665.1 Planctomycetales bacterium | reverse complement strand
AAACGGCTGGTAATCGATTGACATCGGCCGACTCGCGCGAGCGTTCGGGCACACTCGGGCGCTGAACCCATCGCTGCCCGTACGCTCGCGCGATACGGCTGATGTCAATCGCAGGGCTCGTGGTTTGCGCGAGCGTCTGGTCTTGTGCCCTTCACTTGTCGTACGCCGCCCGCCAGGCCAGACAGCCATCGCCGCCGACTGGAAAACTACGACAAACTTGCGGGCGATGCTGGTGATGGCGACACAGGCGAGTTTCTTTGTCCAACCAGCTGCACGGTCCGTCTAATTCGCCGCGCGGAGGTGGAGTGTACCGGCGCATTTGTTCCAGCAGAGGTTCACGCAATCCCGGCGGCATCGCAAGCCAACGCTTCAGATCGGCTTGTGCACCGGTCGATAAATCCGCCGCGGAATGATCCGCCGGGTTTGTCAGCTGATCGGCCGTCAAGTTGAATGCGGGGTATCCCATGTGCAGACAACAAACGCCGCACCCGGAGCAATCCAGTACAGGTAAATCGCTCACTCGGCAATCGGCAGCCCGACCAATTGCTTGTCCTTGGCCATCTTGCGAATGTCTTCGGTGATCTTCATCGAACAGTACTTGGGGCCGCACATGCTGCAGAAGTGTGCACTTTTAAAAGTGTCTTGGGGCAACGTTTCGTCGTGATAACGTTGTGCGGTTTCGGGATCCAGTGACAACCGAAACTGTTCGTTCCAATCGAATTCGAAGCGTGCTTTGCTCAACGCATCGTCGCGGTCTTGGGCGCCCTTTCGCCCGCGAGCGACGTCGGCGGCGTGGGCCGAGATTTTGTATGCAATCACACCTTGTTTGACGTCTTCTTCATTCGGCAAACCCAAGTGTTCCTTCGGCGTGACGTAGCACAACATTGCCGCGCCGTGCCATCCGGCCATCGCGGCACCGATTGCACTGGTGATGTGGTCGTAACCCGGCGCGATATCGGTGACCAACGGGCCGAGTACGTAGAAGGGGGCGCCTTCGCACAGTTCAGCCTGCCTTTCCATATTCATTTGGATTTGGTGCATGGGAATGTGTCCGGGACCTTCGACCATGACCTGGGTGCCGTTGGCTTTGCCACGCTTGGTCAGTTCGCCCAGCACTTCCAATTCAGCAAATTGGGCATCGTCAGACGCGTCGGCGATCGATCCGGGACGCATGCCGTCGCCCAGTGACCACGTGACGTCATACTGGCGCATGATGTCGCACAGGTCATCAAATGCGACATACAACGGGTTCTGTTTGTTATGCGCCATCATCCATTTGGCGATCAACGAACCGCCTCGGCTGACGATCCCGGTCACACGATTGACACTTAAATGCAGGTGTTCCAATTTCACACCGCAATGGATCGTCATGTAATCGACACCTTGTTTGGCTTGGTGTTCGACCATGTCCAAGAAATGCTGAGCGTTCATGTCCTCGATGTTGCCACCGAGTTCTTCCAGCATCTGATAAATCGGCACGGTTCCGATCGGAACCGTACTCTTTTCGATGATTTGACGTCGGATGTTGTCGATGTCTTTGCCGGTCGACAAATCCATCACGGTGTCAGCTCCGAAATGAACCGCCGTGTGCAATTTGTCCAGTTCTTCACCGACGTTACTGGTCACGGCGCTGTTGCCGATATTGGCGTTGATTTTGCACTTTGCGGCGACCCCGATGCACATCGGTTCCAGTGCCCCGGCGGCGTGCACCTTGTTGGCCGGAATGACCATCCGTCCCGCAGCAACTTCTTCGCGGATCGTCTCGACCGGCAGATCTTCGCGTTTTGCGCAAAACTCCATTTCCGGAGTCGTCTCACCAGCCTGCGCCGCCAAAATCTGCGTTTTACTCATCAATTTGCTCCGAATTGTCCCGCAAACCTGCGGTGAACTGCACTGAATTGGACGCTGTGTTATACGCCCCGCCGCCGAATTAGAGTAGATCCCAAAGCGGGGTCCTGGCGGCCTGTTGAAACCTACAGAGTTTTCAAATACTCCAGCACCGACGTCTTCTCCGTCTCGGTCAGTGCGTCGGGGAAATGATGCCCGGCATTACTTTTGCCGAATTTCCGAGTATCGAAATAGCTTCGCCGATCAGCGATGTCCAGAACATCCGACGGAATCGAGTCAACTTGCTCGACAGTCAAGCCGATTTTTTCAGCGTCCATCTTCTGCGAGACCGGTCTCCAAAGTGTCGGCCGTTGATCGGGATGCAGCACGTCCCACAAAGTGGGCACGCTGCCGTTGTGGAAATAAGGTGGACTTGCCCAGACGCCGTCCAGCGGCGGTGCGACGTATCCCTCAGGATCCACCACGGTTTCTTGCTGGCCCTCCTCGCCCGCGTGTGCGAACCAGCTGCGACCATATTTCCGGCGGCCTTCAACCGTCAACGCCCGCAGCCGCACCGGGTCGGTGCCAATGTCTTGGATCGGAACGCGACGGTTCGGATAGCTGGCGACCCCACCGTCGCTCGTGCCGTATGTTCCGTGGCATTCGGCACAGTTCGATTCAAACACCACCCTGCCCTGCTCCGCCAAAGTTTGGTCGATGTCGCCATCAAACTTTGGCGCCCGAAGCGAACTCAGGTAATCGAACACGTCCCGAAAATCGGATTCATGGCGGCGATAAAAATCGGGACCGTTTTCTGGCACCAAAGTAAACTGCATCAACCCCCGATGGCCTTTCTGGGCAAAACCATCAATGTAAATGTTGGGGCGTTTATAAAAGTGCCACCACGGCGGGGCGTCCATGTCATGGTGTGTGAAGAATTTCGGCGTGCGAACAACCAGATTTAATTTCTCGTCACGCCCGTTCATTAATCCCATCCCAAACACCACAGCATTCGTCGTTCCGTTGGTGGTTCCCAAAGGAACAAACATCGCTCCCAATTCCATCCGGCCCGGCAGAAGACCCTGGCGGAGCTTTGCCTTGCCGATTTCTTCGGTCAACGTCTGAAGTGCAAAGCGATTGTTCGGCGCACCAGGGGTTGGTTTCCCATAGACGCTTCCTCCGTGACAGGAAAAACAGTTCATCGTCCAATCACCGCTGGTATCGACGACATACTGCAATGGTTTATCCGATGGATCATTCGGCCGCTTCGTCAATCCATAACGTTCAAATGCCATTTGCCGACGTTGATCGGGCGACGCCTTTTCGGCTTCACTCCGCAGCGGTTCAGGCCAGACCGACCAAAGCGAGTCGAAAGTCGACTGGTGGAAATCACTCGGCAGCACCGATGTTTCGGTTAAAAAACGATAACCGCGCAGCGCCGAATCCGAGGCTTCACCCTTGTCGGCGGCCACACAGGTATGCGGAAAAAGCACTAAGATCAATCCGAGTCGAATCGACGCAGCGATCGACACGGAATTTCCAAATTTGATCATTTCACAAATGAGTTCGCGAGAAATTGACCGGTCTTTCATATTAGCACTCCGTCCAGTCGCCAGCGTTGCGTTATTGCGTGAAATCCAATCGCAACACGAATGGCAGCCCCCCATACCTTTCCGCAGCGGTAACGTTTCGATAACGGCTGATTCGCTGTACGAATCGTTCGGCAGCCGGTTTTCCGCATCTGGCGATCAACCAGACCCTTGCCCGGCCCGCCGGTAAACCTGCTAAATGCTGTCTGATCCAACTGTCATGCTCGGCACAGGCAACGACAACGACGGGTTCCAGGCGGTAAGGCCCCGCCAGTGGGAACCGCAGGTATTCCCATTGGGCATCGCCGATCGATTCGGATTGGGAAACGGGATGACGTAAGAAACTCGCCTCGATCAATTGGCTGTCCAGCCAAACGACGTCCCCGTTTTGCATTTGATCGCTGATCACGGCAACTGCTTCACGCCAACGCTCGCCACGTAATTGGAGTGGCATTTTTCCTGACGCCAGCGTGTGCATCGTGCCTTGGTACCAAAGCATCACTGCGATGAACAAAACGCCGACGACTGCACCGCCGATCCTGGAAACGATGATTCTCCACGTAACGCCAAAGCCTGGCTTGCCCGTTCCGCCGAAGATCCGTATCAGAGCGTCGGCGCAACAACCCGCCATCTCGCCCGTCGTCCAAGCCAGCATCGGCAAGGCAGCGACAAAGTACCGTCGATGCCACAGCGGCACCCATTCAAAGTACGAAGCACAGAAAAAGACAAACGTTCCCGCTAAGCCGATTAAGCCCGGAATCATTCCGATCCAGCCCGAGCCGCCCGGCGAATCGCACGTCGAGCTGTGGGGCGGTCGTTTCGACACCAATCGTTCAATCAGCCAGACGGCGAGCCACAAAACTGCTGCCGTCGCGATCGGTATGCCCAGAATCGGAACCCAAGACCAGGCGTACCAGAGTTGCCACCAGGAGGTCGCCTGACCGAACGCCTTCCATAAATCTCGACGCTCCCAAGATTCAGGCAGCGACGACATCGCCAGAGCTCCCAGTGTTGTGACAGCAATGATTGCCGCGAACGCATCGGCACGCCATAAAATCAGTTTTCCCGTTTTCCATGCCACCGCGAACGCAACGGGAATTAACAGTGCCAATACACCCAGCGACGTCGGGTGAACGAGCGCGGCGACGCAGATCCAAAACAGCATTGCCAGCCGCCATCTGGCACCACCATAACTGTTGCGTGTCAAGCGACTCGCCTTGTCGCCGCTGGGCTTGGAGCCGCCGATCCAAGTCATCATCGACCACGTCGCGAGTACTGAATAAAGAATCACGAACGCATAGGGTCGCAATTCACATCCAAAGAAAACGCCGTTCGGGTCGACCGCAAGCACCGCGCCGGCAACCATACCGGCGCACACCGATCCGGTCCGCTGAGTGACACCGACAACCAACAACGCCGCCGCCAAGCAGCTGGCCACAACGCTGCTCAACCGCATCTCGATTTCGCGATTCCCGACCATCGTCTGCCAAGACCACAGGAGATGAAAGTATCCGGTCGTCTGGTTTCCGATCGCGGCCCGCGGGGAGACCTCGTGAAAGGTACCGCTGACGGCCCAGGCCGAATGCAGTTCATCCAGCCAAAAGCTTTCGCCACAGGACGGTAAGCGAAACGCAATCGTGACTGACACCACAATTCCGACGGCTACGAAGATCGCCAGAGGACCTCCGGATCTTTTACCTGTCACCGTCCGATGTTCGGTCACAAAATTGTTATCCACAAATCATTTAATCCAGTAATTCTGGTTACAGAAACGGCTTGCCCCAAATCATACTGCGCCGGTTGGTGTTTGGCCTTTGGGCGATTTTTGGCGCGTATTTCCAATGAAACAATCGCCGCATAGCTACGATTTGGCTTCCGCGCTATCATAGGGGTCACGACTCGGACGGCTGGAGACCCAGTTCGCCCGAGATCCAAACCATTGTGCCAACCCGATCCCGTGATGACTGCACCCGATATCCCAACGATCAGCCTCCAATACGTCGATGCACGTGCCGGATCCGCTGAAATCCTGCAAGACCTTCGTGACAAGCTTAGCCCGCAAGGCGACGTGGTTTCTCCGCGCGGTCGCGCTCTGACTGAGGAAGTCTTTGGTGCTCCGCTGACACCCATTGAAGTGGTCGACCGAATTTGTGCCGATGTCAAGTGTGACGGCACCGAAGCGTTGTTGCGTTACAGCAAAAAACTTGACAAGGCCGAACTGAGTGCTGACCAGCTGCGCGTGCCGGCGACCGATTTAGCCGCCGCCCACGCCGCCGCCGATCCGGAATTGATCCAGTCCATTCGCCGAATTCGTGATAACGTCGCCGAGTTTCAACGTGCAATCTTGCACCACGACGTCATCATCGAGCCCCAACCCGGAGTCCGGCTGACGCAGCGCTATGTGCCACTGCGGCGAGTCGGCATTTGTGTTCCCGGTGGCGCCGCCGCCTATCCATCGACAGTTCTGATGACGGTTGTTCCGGCGCAAGTCGCCGGTGTCTCGGACATCGCCGTTGTCGCGCCGCCCACTCCGTTCGGGGCCTACAACCAGGACATGTTGGCGACCTGCCATGAATTGGGAATCACGGAAGTCTATCGAATGGGCGGTGCCCAGGCCGTCGCCGCGTTGGCCTTTGGAACCGAACATGTGCCCGCAGTCAACAAGATCGTCGGGCCAGGAAACCTGTTCGTTGCGCTGGCAAAAAAACAGGTCTATGGGACGGTCGACATCGATTCATTTGCCGGTCCCAGCGAAGTCATCGTGATCGCCGACCAAACCGCCCGCCCCGATTTTATTGCCGCCGATTTGTTAGCCCAGGCCGAACATTCTCCCGGCAGCGCCATCTTAATCACTTGGGACGAATCGCTGATCGATGCCGTCAAAGTCGAACTCGCAAAGCAACTCACGCTGCTGGATCGGGCGGAGTTGACGCTTGACTCTCTTGAAGCCTTCGGCGCACTGATTCTGGTACGTGATGAAGACCACGCCTGTGAATTGACCGACTCGTTCGCCCCCGAACACCTGCATATCCAAACCGCAAACCCGGAACAACAAATTGCGAAAATCAAAAACAGTGGCGCCGCATTTCTGGGTCACTACACCCCGGTGGCGCTGGGCGACTATGCCGCCGGTCCCAGCCATGTGCTGCCAACCGGTGGGACATGCACCTGGGCGGCCGGGCTGTGTAGCAACAGTTTCTTGCGCAGCGGCAGCGTGACCGAGTTCGATCAGGAAGCGATGCGTCGGATCGCGCCGGATGTCCAGCGGTTGGCCGGGAAAGAAGGTTTGACGGCGCATGCGCGAAGCGTCGCGATACGGGTTTAAGTTCCAAGTTCCAAGTTCCAAGTTCCAAGTAAACGATGGCCAAGACTGACCTCCGCCCTGCCCTTTCGCGGATGTTGCCTTACACGCCGGGCGAGCAACCACCGCCTGGCAAATTCATCAAGCTCAACACCAACGAAAACCCCTACCCGCCACCACCGGCGGTCGTCTCTGCGATCCGGGATGCCGCAAGTGGACCGCTGAACCGTTACCCAGATCCGACGGCGACCGCGTTCCGCCGGACCGCCGCGAGTGTCCTGGGGCTGCCCGGTCCCGAATGGATCTTGGCGGGCAACGGCAGCGATGAAATCTTGACTATCCTTGTTCGCGGTTTCGTCGGCGAAGGTCAAAAGTTGCGACTTCCCTATCCCAGCTACATCCTTTATCGGACACTCGCGGACATCCAAGGCGCCGCTTGGGAACAGGTTCCGTTCCTTGACGGATGGCATCTGCCCACGATGTTTGGTCAAGGGGAAAAGGATCTGCGGTTGGTGTTCCTGCCGAACCCGAACAGTCCCAGCGGTACCATTGTCCCGGTCGACGAGGTCGCACGGCTCGCCGCTTCCCTGCCCTGCCCTCTTGTCGTCGACGAAGCCTACGCCGATTTCGCGACGATGAATTGTTTGGGCCTGGTCCAAAAACACGACAACGTCCTGGTCACACGAACGCTCAGTAAATCTTATGGATTGGCCGGAGTCCGATTCGGATTTCTTGTCGCCCAGCCGTCGTTGATTGCAAAGTTGACGAACATCAAAGACAGCTACAACTGCGATTACTTGGCTACGATTGCCGCGACCGCCGCGATGAGTTCCCAGGACTGGTTGGCTGATGTGGTCGCGAAAATGAATGTGACCCGGGCAAGGATGCAACAACAGCTTTCCAAAATAGGATTCGATGTCACGCCATCACACGCCAATTTTGTTTGGTGCACGCACCCCAGCGGTCGGCATCAAGAATTGCACCAGTATCTGAAGAAGAATCAAATCTTGGTCCGCTACATGGATTTCCCCGACTGGGGCGACGGGCTTCGCATCTCCGTCGGCACCGACGATCAAATCGATGCCTGTATGATGATGATCAAGCGGTTCTTCGAATAGGCGATCCGTTTTCCACCGTTCCAACCCCCAGACATCATGTCACGCCCCGCACAAATTCAACGCATTACCGGTGAAACCGATATTCGCCTTTCGATCGACCTTGATGGAGACGGTTCCGGGAAACGTTCTTCGGGTATCGGTTTTCTTGATCACATGCTGGATCTTCTGGCCAAGCACGCGTTGATCAACTTGGATGTTGACGCCAAAGGTGACCTGCACGTCGACGATCACCACACCGCCGAAGACATCGGCATTGCACTCGGCCAAGCGGTCGACGAAGCGTTGGGAAACCGAGCCGGTATACGCCGATACGGTCACTTCACTCTGCCGATGGATGAGTGTCTGGTCACCGCTGCGGTTGATTTGGGCGGCCGTTACGCGTTCGAATACCATGCGCCGATCGCTGCGTCAAAAATCGGCACCTTTGACAGCGAACTCGTCGAGCACTTCTGGCAATCCTTTGCCGCCAACGCGAACTGCAACTTGCACGTCATATTGCACCACGGGCGCAACGCACACCACATCGCCGAATGCGTGTTCAAGTCCGTTGCCCGCGCGATCAGGATGGCCGCCGAATCGGACCCACGCTCCGACGCCGTCCCCAGCACAAAAGGTGTACTGTAGGTTGCATCACAACCCGAATGCGTGAGTGTTGAAGTTGCGCTATTGCGTGGTGCATTGGTTTTTCATAACCCGAACGCGTGAGCGAGGGACCAG
>JAGQPO010000302.1 GCA_020426665.1 Planctomycetales bacterium | reverse complement strand
CTCCGGCGTGGCCAAATACTCGCCCGTGCTTCGGAACGGTTCAGCGGACTTACCGTTCAAGGCGTTGATCAACGTCATCACCGATTGGTAACCCATTTCGACGGGGTCCTGTAAAATAATTCCGTGACACTCGTATTTGGTCATCGCTTCGATCAGCGTGTCGCTGGGGTCGAACCCGACGAACTTGACCTTACCCGCCAATCCGGCGTTTCGAATCGCTTCCATTGTTCCATTGCCGTTGGGCTCGCAAACCGCAAAGATCCCTGCCAAGTTGTCGCCGTGGACTTGCAACAGTTGATCGACTTTTTCTTTTGCACTGGTCGTGTTGTCGCCGCCGTATTGGTCGGACGAGACCACGGTGATGTCGGGATAGGTTTGGATACGATCCAGGAAACCTTCTTCGCGCTGTTCGGTGCTTTCGCTGCCGGCAACGTATCGCAACAGGATGACATTGCCTTTTTCGCCGATCGCTTTGGCCAACGCGTCGCCGGCCATCTGGCCGCCTTTGAAGTTATCGGTGGCAACATAGCTGACGATTTCTGGTCCCTTGTTCAGCCCACTGTCAAAGATCACGACGGGAATCCCTTCGTCGATCGACTCCGTGACGGCGTCCACAAGCCCGCCTTTTTGGTTGGGCGCCAACACAATCCCGTCAACGCCCATCGTGATCATGTTCTTCACGACTTCGATTTGGCTGGTCGTATCACTTTCGACTTCGGGTCCACGCCAAATGATCTCGACTCCGCCGACTTCTTTGGCGGCTTTCTGGGCACCAAAGTGAACCGATTTCCAAAACTCGTGGCTGGTGCCCTTGGGGATCACCGCGATTCGCAAGGTTTTGCCACCGCCGCCTGCGTCGTCCGACGATGATTTGCATCCGCCAACGACCATCGCGACGGCTAACAGTGCTGTGAACGAAAGGGCGAATCGTTTCATTAGGAAACCAAGTCGATCGGGAGAAGGAAGATTGGGGAAAGAAACTGCAATGATAGCCGATAATTCAAGCCGAATGATCCGGGGGATTGTCCGGAAAGGGTGCCAGAAACCAAAAATGCTAGTCACCCTTAGAAGCTTCGGTGGTGCAAGGGGCGATCGCCCCGATCGCGGCCGGAATGCAGTCCAAAAGTTCCAGACAGGTCATGCCGGGTTGTGACGCCTTGACGGCTGCAAGATCACCGGCCAACCCGTGCACATACACCCCCAATCGCGCGGCGTCCCACGGCGACAATCCTTGACCCAAAAGCGATGTGATGATGCCCGTCAGAACATCGCCACTGCCGGCGGTTGCCATCCCCGGATTACCCGTGCCATTGACGTATCGCTGGATCGGCAAACCGTCCCTTGACCGGACGTCATCGGTGTTAATATCAGGCCGTCCAACCACGACGGTCGGCCCGCCTTTGACGACGACCGTCAGGTGATACTTTTCGACCAAGGTCGTGGCGGCGTTGATTTGGGCCTGGCGGTCGCCGGGGCCGACGCCGGTCAACCTTGCCAATTCGCCTGGATGCGGCGTCAAAATTAATGTCGATTGATCGCGGGGCAGGGCAGGGGAGTCAAACATTTGATGCTGTGCCATCACGTTAATTGCATCCGCGTCAAACACTCGCATCGTTCCCGTCCGATGCAACAACGATTCGACGATACGAATCGCACCAGCCCCCGTTCTCGCGCCTGGGCCACAACCAATCGCGTCAAATGTTTCAATCGCGGGCAGCTGCGCCAACAATCCGAATTGACCTTCGCCGCTATCGGCAACTGGAATGGTCATGATACCCGGATGGTATCCGGCCACCGTTTCCAAACACCGATCCGGCACGGCAACCGAGACCAAACCCGATCCCGACTTGAGGGCTGCGATGGATGCGAGTGCGATTGAACCTGCCATCCCACGCGAACCGCCGATCAACAGCACGCGTCCGAAGTCACCTTTGTGGGCATCGGATCGGCGGAGGGGAAAGGGAAGTGGGGGCTTGGGTTTTGTCATTCACGAATTGTAGCGGAAAAGTCGTTGATCGCCCCGCGATCATTACGTTTTGATCGCAGAGCGATCAACGACTAAACATCGATTTCCAGCAATTGACGCACGACCAAACCAGCCAGATACGCCGCCTTGAAGCCAGCATCAATGTTGACGACCGCCACGTTGGAAGCACAACTGCTGAGCATCCCCAACAGCGCCGTCAGGCCGCCGAGTGTGGCTCCGTAGCCGACGCTGGTGGGGACGGCAAACACCGGCACGCTTAAGTGACCGCCAACGGCAGCCGGCAACGCACCCTCCATTCCCGCGATCACGACCACCGCAGATGCCTCACGCAGAGAGGGAACTGCGGCCAACAACCTTGCCGGCCCCGCGACACCGATGTCGTCGAAGCTGCGATAACCGATTCCCATCCAGTGCAGCGTCTCGATCGCCTCCTCCGCCACCGGTCGATCGGTGCTGCCGGCGGTAATGACTGCGACATGCCGCACGGCACCACGACCGGTTTCGTCCGACGGACCACGGGGCAGGGGAGTGGGCCGGTTGTCGGCCATCGTTCCGCCGGCAGCCGTCAATGTCCTGGCGACGGGATTGTATCGGATGCCGGACAGAGTCGCCTGGACAACACAAGCAGTGTCGGGACTGACTCGCGTTGCCAAAGAGGCCTGACCGGCGTTTCGCTGTTGCTCAATGATGCTCGCGATCAATTCCGCCGGTTTGCCCTCGCCATAAATCACTTCGGGAAAACCGCATCGCCGCTGGCGGTCCAGATCCAAAGTTAATGGATGATTGGACGGATCGACCGACGTGGGAACGGTGATGTCCGCCGACGACAAACCGGGTGCCAGCGCAGTGATACGCCCAATCGCGTCGGTGGCGCTAATTCGCCCGGTGACGACCTGGGTCAATAACTCGGCCAATTCCGAGACGCTGGAGTGGTGTTCGGGGCGAGACAACAGGGGAACTCGGACAGAGAGCGTGGAGTGGAAAACGGATGCCGGGCAGCGTTGGGCCAGCCAGGCGACGTCAAGCGGCCGAATCGGGAACCTGGTTCCCACAGACGGTGTCTTGGTCAAAGCGGGGTTCGCAATATCGATGTGCGCTGCTTCAATGTGTGCCGGCGGCATTGGACGCCAGATTAATATTAGCGAAACTGCGGGGGGAAGCAGCAGGGCTTGCTTCCCACACCATTTCATTCACCGATTCCACAGCATCTACAAAGGCAATCGTTCATGTCGACCAAAAAGTGCGTTTTGGCCTACTCCGGCGGTCTGGATACGTCCGTCATCTTAGGATGGTTGCAAGACCGCGGTTATGAAGTTCACGCCGTCTATGTCGACCTGGGGCAACCCTGCGAAGATCGCGATGCGATCATGAAAAAAGCGAGAGACTGTGGTGCCGCGTCCGCCCGATTAATCGATGTCCGCGAGGAACTGTGCCGTGACTTTGCATTTCCCGTTCTCGCGTGGCAAGCCAAGTACGAACAGATTTATTTGCTCGGCACCTCGATCGCTCGCCCATTGATCAGCAAAGTCTGCCTGCAGGTTGCCCGCGAAGTCGGTGCGGTTGCCTACGCACACGGGGCGACAGGCAAGGGCAACGATCAATGCCGATTCCAACTGGCCGCCGAAGCGTTGGACCCCAAAGTTGAAATGATCGCGCCCTGGCGAATCAAAGAGTTTCGCGACGCGTTTCCCGGACGGACTCAGTTGATTGCGTATTGCGAACAGAAAAACATCCCCGTCAAAGCATCCACCGCCAAACCGTACAGCAGTGACGAAAACGTCTTGCACATCAGCTATGAAGCCGGTGCATTAGAAGAGTTAGACGTCAACGGCGTCGAATTGGTCGAATTCGGAATGGGTGTCAGTCCACAGGAAGCGCCCGATGAAAGCGAATCCGTCACGATCGGATTCGAGTCAGGCGTTCCAACCACGCTGAACGGCCAAACGGTCAACGCGTTGGAAATGGTCCAGCGGTTGAATGACATTGGTGGTCGAAACGGCATCGGGCGTATCGACATGGTCGAGAACCGTTTTGTCGGAATGAAAAGCCGTGGCGTTTACGAATCACCCGGCATGACGATCCTTTATGACGCGTTGATGTACATTGAACAATTGACGATGGATCGCGACCTGATGCACCTGCGTGACCGCTTGGCACCGGAAGTCGCCGAAATGGTTTATTACGGTTTCTGGTACACGCCCAAGATGGATGCGTTGATGAAATTCATCAAACAGGCCCAATCGGTCGTCAGCGGCGAAGTGACATTGAAGCTATACAAAGGAAACATCGCCGTCGATTCTCGATCCAGCCGCAATAGTCTGTACGATGCCGAAATCGCAACAATGGAAGGCGGCGGTTCGTACAACCAAGACGATGCCGAAGGATTCCTGAGGATTCAAGGCTTGCCCAGTCGCGTGCAAGGCACCGTCACACCGCGCAAGTACTAGTGCATCGTCCAGATTTAGTTTTTGGGTTGAGTCAGCTTTGTACGACGGACTTCCAGTCCGTCGATACCAACGTTTTTCGACGGACTGGAAGTCCGTCGTACCCTAAAACTAAACGTTGACGAGGCACTAGGTCGTTCAATCCAACGTGTCATCCCGCAACGGTTCGTTGCCGTTGGGGGTCACCAATTCATTGAACGTTGTTGGCGGAAACCCGTTGGGCAAGAAATGACCTCGACCATCGATGGTCGCCATCGCAGCGCCACTGGTCATTCGACCGCCCACTTCGACACCCACCGTCCCGTTGACCACGCCGCGCATCTTTGAAAAATCCAGGTCGACCGGTTCAGCCCAGCTGCCGATCGAGTTGCTCAAAGGCGGAGCTCCCTCGACAACCAGAATCGTTTGAGACGGCTTGTCACTGATCTTGTCCGGAGACAGCGGGCCGGTCGCCGGAAACAATGTCCCCGGTCCAGTGACAAGATAGTAACCCGACGTGCCGGCCATTTGATTCGCGTCGGCAGGGTGCATGTAGACTGAAGGCATCATGTAGCTGGCTTGCAGATTGATTTCATGATCCCAAGGTTTGCTCAAATCAAACTGGTCGTACGTCGCTTGCTCGCCAAGGTATGGCAAAATCAAAACGCGCCAGGAATGCATCGGTTGCCCAGCCTTGTTGGTTTGGACCGCCGGCGGATAGGTTCCATAGTCGGCCGCATAGGCATTCAGCGCCGCCGCAATACTCTCCAAATTCCGGATAGACGCGTTCTGTGTCCGGACCTCGGCAAGCCGAGACACGCTTGATCCTCCGAAGCGGATGACGGCAAACACCAAACAAACCAACATCGTCAGGACGACCCCCGCAGCAATCAAAACCCCCAACGGACGCTTGTTCGGCTGATCCGCCGACCCCGTCGTCGATGCCGCAAACTCAGGCAACTGGATCGGTGCCCCGCAAGCAAAACACTCGCCGGATTTTCCGCTGTACCGATCTTCAACCTGGGTTTTCGCGTGACAATGCGGGCAGGTAAACAGATATGGCATGGATGAATAAGAGACTTGCGGATGCGGTGGATTAATGACATCGTGGTCGACGCCGCGATTGATCACGGCGGGATCTTAAATCCATTTCATTCTAGAGGACAACAAGTTGAAAGTGGTGCTGCAACGTGTCAGCCAGGCAAGTGTTTCCGTCCATGGTGAGCGGGTCGGTGAAATTGCGGTCGGTTTTTTGGCCCTGGTCGGAATCGGCCACGGAGATAACGCCGACGTGGTCCAATGGATGGCGGAGAAAACCGCGGTGCTGAGAGTCTTTGAAGACGACGCCGGGAAAATGAATCGATCCGTTACGGATATTGGCGGAAGCGTCTTGGCGGTCAGCCAGTTCACGCTGTATGGCGATTGCCGCAAAGGCCGTCGCCCCGCGTTTACCGATGCCGCGTCCCCGTCGCTCGCACGAGAACTGTACGAGTTGTATGTTGCCAAGTTGAAGGGCCTGGGGATCGATGTCCAGACCGGAGTCTTTGCCGCCGACATGAAAGTCTCACTGATCAACGACGGCCCCGTCACGATGCTGCTGGAACGAACCGGCATTGACCGCTGAATCGTCAACGACTAAGTGGCGTGTCGGTTCGAGAAGCACTGAACGGGAGATTTGGAAGCTGCCATTTGGGTGGCGACCACTGCGCCGGTGGTGACGCCGGCGTGTACTGCCAACCGGGCGACGACAGATCATAACGCGCCCGCTCGCGCAGACGCGACGCGATGGCGTTGTCACTCCACGCCGTGTAACACAGCGCGAACAACATCGCATAAACAAACACGTTGGCCGTCGGATCCGAACCGAAAAACTTGAGCGCCGTGCCGAATGATTTTTTTGTTCGCAACCTTGCCACGCCGACTTCGACTGCCCAAATTTCGTCCAGTATCAAATGGACCAGAAAACCAACGACTACCGCGAACGCTTTGTAGGCCCGCTCCCCATTGCTTGTACATGGCATCACCAAGTAGGCAATCAATCCGGCTGATGCCGCGGCAGGCAAACTATGCCACATCCCGCGATGGACGGTAAAGCGTTTAAAGAACTCGAACGCGCCAAAGCGTATCACGACATAGATCAACATCGCCGCCAGCGCCATCGACTCGTGCGAAAGGTCATAATCGCGGAAACGATTCAACATCATCATCGGCACTACCGCGGCGGCGAACATGCTGATCTCGCGAAGTGGTATGCCGCCGTCACTGTCCAAGTCCGGCAACATCCCACTGACCGAACACAAGCCGCCAGCCAAAATGCCATTTTCAAGTGACATCGATTGCGATGTCACGCCCCAATAGCCATAGGCGATCCCAACAAGTGTGCTGGCGCTGATATGCGTTTTAAAATCGGCCACGCTAGCAAAGGGGTGACGGGAAAACGGAGCAGGGCAGTGCGCAATAGAAAACGGCGGTTTGATTCATACCGATTTGTCGCACCCGATGCCAAGACGGGAATCGGATTGGGCTTCGCATTGGAACAACCGATGCCGTATAACTGCAAAGGACACTTCGGGTACGACGGACTTCGAGTCCGTCGATCAAACTGCAAAGGACACGTAACGGTGGAGACATACGACATCCTGATGCTAATCGTGCTCGCCGCGGCTGGCATTTTTGGCGCCGTCAAGGGCTTTGCGTGGCAATTGGCCTCCATCGCGTCGATCGTACTCAGCTATTTCGTTGCCTATCGATTTCGCGAACCGCTCAGCCATTCCATCGTGGCTGAACCCCCATGGAACCAGTTCCTGGCAATGCTGATTCTGTTCATCGGCACCTCGCTGGTCGTCTGGGTCGCCTTCAACATGGTTCGGCAAACGATCGATCGAATGAAATTAAAAGAATTCGACCGCCAAATCGGAGCCCTGTTCGGGCTGCTCAAGGGAGGCCTGTACTGCACGCTGATCACGCTGTTTGCCGTCACATTGATGGGAACCACGATTCGCGAAAAAATCGTTGCTAGCAAAAGCGGTCGATTTATCGCGCGGAATTTGAACCGCAGCGAGTCGGTGATCCCGCCGGAAATCCATCAATTCCTGGGTCCGTATCTGGAGCGTTTTGACGCCGAATTCCAGCAAGCCGGATCGGCAGGAAATCCGCCGATCGATCCTGCGATGGCCGGACAGTTGATCGATCAGACGCGTGACTCATTTCAGACGCAAAATTTGCCACCGGTATTCCAGTCCATCCCGGCTCAACCGGCCGGATGGCGGCCGTAAATCTGCTTGGTTGTCGACACCGTTTTTGCTTGGCTGTCGACAACATTTTGCTTGGTTGTCGACAGCTAAGGACGCGACGAAGCAGACGACAAACCAACGTCGATTTTGACCATGCTGTTGGTCGCGAAAACGTTCTTCCAGGACGTGCCGAATCCATCTGCCCGGCTGCCAAATCCCAACCTTGGGCGACCACCGATCGGCCAGTTGTTGAACGGGGAAACACACGAAAGGCCGGTGTATTACGGGGCAAAACGCCACTCCCGCAACGTCCGATAATCACTCTTATGTTGTATTGAGTGTGCAAAAAACCCCGTGTTTCAGGCATTTGTCGTTGATCGCTCCGCGATCA
>JAGQPO010000301.1 GCA_020426665.1 Planctomycetales bacterium | reverse complement strand
CAACCGCTGGAAGACGGCGTGGTCACCATCTCTCGAGCGCTGCGATCGACGACGTTCCCCGCAGATTTCATGTTGGTTGCGGCAGCCAATCCGTGTCCGTGTGGGTATCGCAGCGATCCGCGTCGCAATTGCAATTGCACACCGCCGCAAGTTGAAAAATATATGTCGCGAATATCTGGGCCGTTGATGGACCGTATCGACATGCACATCGAAGTTCCCGCGGTACCGTTCGAAGAACTTTCGTCGAAGGCTGCCGCCGGTACGTCCAGCGCCCAAATGCGAGCCGATGTCCAGCGTGCCCGTGAAGTTCAAGCAGAGCGTTTTGCCGATGGTCCAACTGGGGTTCGCTACAACGCCCAAATGACCAGCCGCCAAGTCCGGCAGCACTGTGCGCTCAACCCGTCGTGTCAAAAGATGCTTCGACATAGTGTCGAAGAAATGGGTTTATCGGCCCGCGCCCACGACAAGATTTTAAGGGTCTGCCGAACGATCGCCGACATCGCCGGTGACGCCGACATCAACGAAATCCATCTCGCCGAAGCGATCAATTACCGAAACCTGGATCGAGACCTTTGGGTATGATGTTGGTCGATAGCGACAAATGCACGTGGTGGATCCGAATTCTTGGCGTTACGCGCTTCCAACAGTTGTGCGCACTGACTATTCCTAGGTTGGCAACGACGACCGCAACCCTAGTCTTTCGATAACGATGATCGAACGAACTCTACGCACCTTTGAGAGCCATGAGCACGCCGAGGCGGCTGCGCGGCAGGACGACAATCAACTCTCGATGCAGCAACGATTCAATGCGTTCATGACGCTGATGGAGCCACACTATGCCGTTGCCGGAAGACTTCAAAGAGTTTATCGCGTTGATGAATTCCCACAACGTACGGTACGTGATGATTGGGGGCTGGGCGTACAATCTGTATCGAAATCCAAGGGCGACGGGTGACATCGACTTCTTCGTTGCAGCCAGCGATGAAAACGAGATGCGCATTCGCGATGTGCTTGCTGAGTTCGGATTTGGTGAGACGCTAGGTGACGACAAACTGCTTATCCCCGGCAAGGTGATCATGTTGGGCCGATCCCCTTTTCGCATTGACCTACTCACCGAAGTCTCGGGCGTGACATTTGCGGAGGTTGAGGACACAGCGTCCGCTGTACAGCTTGGTGAGATAAACGTACGGGTCATCTCCCCAGAGCTTCTGCTAAAAAACAAAGAGGCAGCCGGTCGACAAAAAGACTTGGCAGATGCGGCAGAGCTTCGTGCTTGGCTGACTGGTTGAAGTCAAACCAACAAGGCATGTGCCATTCGTGCTTGCGATCTCTTATGCGTCAACGCGTCACGGTCGCCGCAGGTCATCACAATTCAATCATGATTGGCCCGCCTGGATTGGGGGAACCAGGGGGCAAGGATATGTTTCTTTTACGAGGATCCTGTTGCGTCTGACGCCGCGTATGAATGGGGCATCCGGCGTCGGGCTACCTCGCTTCGGTCTCCGCTGCCTCCCACATTTCCGAGAAATTCTTGAGCCAACGGTTTGTCCAACCGAAGCGCCGAACGACAACGCGAAACTGCGTGCGGCGGTACGACTTCCGAGGTTCTTCTAGTAGAAAGATCAGTCGGATCCGTCCAATCTGACTGATCCGACCGATCATAGAAAATTGGTAAGAAGATTTGGGGTAAGAAAATGTTCCTACCCCCAAATTTTCTTACCCGCCTCAGAACATGGCTGATACCCATCGGCTGCATCGACTGCGGCGCTGAAGCGGTTTTACCAGTTGCGTTGGTCAATCCCGCCGCTGCGTCTGCGCACTGCCAGTTTCGGGCCACGTCAGCGATCGTTCGACGCGGCGAATATCATGATCAGCCTTCCATCGCCCGGCGAGATCAGCAAGGCTCACAACGGCATTCTGTTCCTTGACGAATTACCGTTGTTCAACCGCAAGACGCTGGAAGTCATGCGACAACCGCTGGAAGACGGCGTGGTCACCATCTCTGGCGTGTTACGATCGACCACGTTTCCGGCAGATTTCATGTTGGTTGCGGTGGCCAATCCGTGTCCTTGTGGTTATCGCAGTGACCCGCGTCGCAATTGCAATTGCACACCACCGCAAGTTGAAAAGTACATGTCAAAAATATCGGGGCCGTTGCTGGACCGTATCGACATGCACATCGAAGTTTCCGCGGTACCGTTCGAAGAACTCTCATCGAAGGCTGCCTCAGGCACTTTCAGCGCCCAAATGCGCCTCGTCGTCCAGCGTGCCCGTGAAGTTCAAGCAGAACGTTTTGCCGATGGTCCACAGGGTGTTCGTTACAACGCGCAAATGACCAGCCGCCAAGTCCGTCAGCACTGTGCGCTCAACGAGTCGTGTCAAAAGATGCTTCGGCACAGTCTTGAAGAAATGGGGTTATCGGCCCGCGCCCACGACAAGATTTTGAGGGTCTGCCGAACGATCGCCGACATCGCCGGTGAAGCCGACATCAACGAAATCCACCTCGCCGAAGCCATCAATTATCGAAACTCGGATCGAGACCTTTGGGTGTGATGTTGACCAATGGCAACGAATTCCAAGCGGTGAAGCAGCACCCCATACACCCCCTGCCGCCAACTGCCGAGTGTGTCGGCTCCGCCCTGATTGGCAACAACGCTCGCAGCACTGCATTTCACTGGATATCATCGTGCGTTCGATGTATCCAGCTTCGGCTCACAGGGCAAAACACCAGCTAGCATCAGTGTCGCTGGTGGCCACGAATGACTCGAACAGGAGAAAACAGAGAGAGACATTTCTAGAGAAGGCAAAAGACCGCCGTTAACTCTGTTGCCTCCTGTTCAATCAGCCTGGGGTCGGGTCACCTCGTGCAAGTTACCTGTGCGACTTCACCGATTCACTGGCTGTCTCGCTAAGAACAGAAGCTAAAAACGTGGCCGGCACTTTTCGATTATGCGAATGAAAATGCAGCGGCTAGTCCTGCGGCGAGGGTTGCGACGATCAACAGACTGGAAAAGCAACCGGATCGCTGGGAATCGATGGCGGACGGGTTTGGCGATGGATTCGTCGTCTGTTCAACCTGGGCATCCGATCCGGCCATCCGTGCCTCGACGAAGTCTTTTGAGGCCGACAGCGATTGCCCGGTGAATTGCTTGTACAGTTTTACCGCTTCGATTTTATTCCGATCGGCGATCGCTTTGTCGATCTGCCTTAACTGGCGATCTTCCAGTGTGATGCCTAGCTGCCGGGAGGGTTGGGGCACTTCGCGGTTGTGCTGGATGGCTTCGACCGCGTTTTTTGCTTCCAACAGGGAGCAGTTCGTCCAGGTCCTGTACTTTTTGACGGCCGAAATTTTTCGATTCTTCGCCAATTCGGAACGAATCTCGTCTATCTGGCTCGGGTTCAATCCACTCATGAAGATTCCGTTTTGCTGAGCTCGGTGAATCGTCAGAATTATTGCCAATTACGGCGAACAGGGATTGAATTTGTAGCACAAAACGCTGCGATCATTTATACCTATCGTCTCCGGCGAGAGCGTCCGGGGCCGGTTTTTTCTTCACACTACTTTTAGGAGAGTTGACAACGATGCGAACGAAGATTTTCGGTGGGCTGGTCTGTTTGGTCGCCGTAGCATTTATAGGACTGCCGGCATTTGCCGCCGATGATGATGATAGCAAGCCAAAACTCACAATCAAAAAGGTGATGGGTCAAGCCTTCAAGGGCAAGGACCCGTTGGTGAAAAAGGTCGCTGGTGGTGGAGCGTCAGCCGAGGAGGCCAAGAAACTTCATGAGATGTTGGTCGCCCTCAGCAAGAACGAGTCGCCCCGTGCAGACGAAGAAGGCAACAAGGAGAGCTGGAAAAAGATGACCGCTGCACTGGTCAAGGCCAGCAAAGGTGTTGTCGACGGCGATGAAGGTGCCGGCGAAGCACTGTCCAAGGCTGCCAACTGCGCAGCCTGCCACAAGGCACACAAGCCTAAATAATTCGGCTGGTCCGTCGACATTACGGTGAAGCGTGTCTTCAACCTTGTCGCGGAAATCAACCTACGTTCTCGCCCATTCGTTTGGCGAGATTTTTCAGAGTATCGCTGCCGTCACCCTCGACCAGTCTTGCATGAATCAAATGTGGCTGGTCGGGAGTGGCCCAGGCGTCTTGGAGTGCATGTTCGAACTCAATCTCTGTCGCAACCGGGTGACTCTTTCCGCGACCGTAGACCTCCAGCAACTTGCCATAGTTCCACGGATTGATTTCGTTATATTTCCACTCGCCGGCATGTAAGTAACGCTCGGTGCCATATCCGTGATTGTCCATGACGATCACGATCGGGTTGTGTCCGTATCGGATCAGGGTACTGAGTTCCTGGCCCGTCATCTGAAATGCCCCGTCGCCGACCAACACGACGACACGATGATCCGGCCGAGCGGTTGCGGCGCCCAGCGCTGCGGGAACGCTGAAGCCCATGGATGTGTAGTAGGCCGAACTGAGGAATTCGCCGCGGTCGTGAATCGTCAATTCGGTTGCGGCGAACAGCGAATCTCCGACGTCGGCAATGACAATCGTGTCGGCGTCAATGACTTTATTTAGCCGGCTCATCATCCAACTGGTTCGTAACCCTCCGTCACCCGGTTCACCGTGCAGCGACGTCTTCGGCTTGCTGCCCGACAATTCGTCCGGGACCGCTTGCTGGTGGACGGCAAGTCCCGCCTCTCCCAGTCCCACCAGAAACTCCTTGAGTCCGACGTGATGGTAATGGTGGTGCGAAATGCGAAGGTCTTCGCTGGTCGCGTACACACATCGATTGGGGTCCAACTTGGCAGAGAATATCCCTAAGTTAATGTCGCTTAAGAATGCTCCCAGCAACAGCACGAGATCGCTGTTTTCGACGAACTGTGTTACCCGCTGATCGCCCAACGCGCCTTCGTACAAACCGATGAACATCGGATGTCTCTCACTGATCACGCTCTTGCCCAGCATCGTCGTGGCGATCGGAATGTTCCCGGCTTCAGACAAACGCAGCAATTCGTCCTGTAGCCGAAAGCGGTGCAATTCCACACCCGCCAGAATCACGGGGTTTTTTGCCGACGCGATCAACTGTCGCGTCTCGCGAATCGCTTCGGAGGTGGCTTGGGAATCGTAGACGTAGGCCGAACCTCGGTATCCGTGGACGACCGGCGGCACGACGTGCACCATATCGCGTGGCACTTCCAAGTAGACGGGGCGTTTGAATCGGTCACATGCGTCTAGCACACGGTCGATTTCGGCGAACGCAGTCAACGGATCGGAAAGTTCAGCCCCGGCGATCGTAAATTTTTCGAACACGTCATACTGGGTCCTAAAATCCCGGACCATGTGATGCAACAGCGCGCCGCTGGAACGTTCCTTCAACCCCGGAGAACCGGTGACGACAACGACGGGGGATTTTTCTGCAAACGCGCCTGCGATGGAGTTGCAGACACTTAGTCCGCCGACACAATAGGTTACGCACAGTGCCCCCATACCGCCT
>JAGQPO010000300.1 GCA_020426665.1 Planctomycetales bacterium | reverse complement strand
CAGAGAACCAATTGTCGCCGAACACTTGCAACGCCGTGAAGTTGGACCAACCGAGCGCACGAAGAAATTCCCCTTGGGAGCGGAGGTGCCGGAGACCGAAGCGAGTTTCGCCAGCCGGCCAGCTCGCTCCGTTGAGAGCCTACCTTGGATCGTCGCGTTTCGCTTCGTTGAGCGTTTCGATTGATTTGAGGATGTTGTCCCGCCAGGTGCCTTGCAGCTTGTCGAGATTGGCTCGGTTCAGTGTGCGCAGTGCCTCATCGTATTGGCCTCGCCGGGTCTGGATTCGCGCGATGCCCTGCAACGCACCGTAGTCATCTGCGCTGCCGACGCGTACTTTGTCGGCGACGATGGCGTTGAATGCTTCCATCGCTCTGTCGTCGTCGCCCAGGTTGCGTTCGCGATTTTGGGCGAGCGTCAGCAACAGCGAATCGCGGCTGCGACGGTCGCTGATCCACGGTAGCGCTTGAGTGAGATCGGGTTCGGCTTTGGTACCATCTTTCGTGAGAAAGTAGGCTCGCCCGCGCAAGTAGTAACCGTCGCCGCGTTTCCAAAAGGGCCAGTGAGTCAAGTCTTCATTGGCAAACTGCGAGATCAATTCCGGTGCTTTGCTTTGCGCAAGCAGACTCTGCATCTGCGCGGTCTTTTTCACGGCTTCAAGTGGGATGCGATCGATGATGGCCTTGGCGTTGGCTTTGTCGATTAGTGCGGCTTGTTCCAGTGCGACGGCTTTCTGCAGATCGGTGATCTTCTCCAGCTCGGCGAGGGCGAGAAAGCCCGCCGCCTTGCGCTCTTTTGTGGTGTTGAAGTAGCCAATGGCGAAGTCGGTCACGCTGGGATCCGCCTCGAACTGATGCGAGCGGCCATCATAAAAATGCGCGAACTTCATCGGCTCGTGGAACCCGTTCGTCCCCGTGGGGGACAGCGCGCTGAGTTCCTGGCCGTCCTCGCGGATGCGTTGGCGGCAAAGGTTGATGTGCCACGGCAGGCTTTGCGTAGGATGCCGGCCGATAACCTGATTCAGCGGATCGTTTTCATCAGCGGTGACGGGAAAACGAATCTCGATTGTCCAATGATCGTCGGCGATGTGCGTCGCGACTTCGGCCTTCGAGTCCCAACCGAACCATTGCCCTTTGGCTGCACCACGATCCAGATCGACGATGTGACCGGCGGGGCTGATGGCGATTTGATAATACGAGTGCGTTTCGGTGGCGAGTTCGATTTCGATCGCATCGCCGTGCCAGATGGCCTGGTCGTCATCGCGAGTCGAGGCCGAGACGGGTTTTTCGCCGAGATGTTCGTCGCAGCGAATCGCGAAGTAAAGATTGCTGCCCTGCCATCCGGCTTTGAACAAGGTTCCGAACGTCGGTGTGCGACCGGTCTGCAGCTCGCGAAACCTGCCAGTCGCCGCGACGGGACACGTCTGCCAGTAATCGTCGTCGAGCTTGCCGTCGATGACGATGTCGTGCGCGTCACCGACCAGTCTGACCTTTGGAACCGGACCGCGCTTCTGACCGAGCTGCTTGGTCTTCATCCGCAGCCCCTTGAGATAGTCGTCAATGAGACCGATGCGCCGGCTGTAGATGCTCGCAGCGTCAGCTTGGGCCTTCGCCTTCGCTTTGTCAAATAGAGCGAGCGCTTCGTCGGCCTTCGCTTTGTCACCGTCCATCGCACTCCAGTTCGCCTCGCAGTAAGTGAAGAAAGCGAGCATCTCCTGTTCGGCGGGACCATAAAACAGACGGCAGTATTCGCGCAGCATCGCGTCCACATCCACGTCCTTGCCGCCCCAATACATTCGGGCGGTGAAGTAGACCATGAAGTGATTGAAGCCGATGCCTTTGGTCGAGAAATCCCGCGCCACGCTGAGCCAGATGTCCTCGCCCGCCGAGACACCCTTGGTCGCGTTGACGCTGTCGCCGATCACGTGCGCGGCGAAGCTGGGCAGGTACCAGCCTCGATCGGTGAAGGGATAGTTTTCGAAGATCAGCAGCGGATTGTCGGTCTTCTTCACCCATGCGGCACGCAATGCGTCTGGTGCGGATTCGCCTTCGCCCTTGACGCCGCCTTTATTGATTGGACGCCGACCACCAACGATGCACACCTGGACGTTCGGTTCAAGCTTCTCGATCTTCAGCGGCGGCAGCGTGTAAACGCCATACGCACAATTCAGCACCTTCGCACGCGGATGCGACTTCGCGATCTCCTTCGCCACACGATTGACGAAGTCCCACACATGGTCACTCAGCAGGCCGCGCTCGTTGCGCTGGGGCGAATCCTTGCCCTTGCACTTCTCGCACTGGCAGATCGCCGTGTAGCCGTCCGGCGGCATGATGGAGACGGTTTCAAACTGGTAAGTATCAAGCTGCGTCCGCGCCCAGCGCACGGTTTCGTGGAACAGCTCGTCGCTGGAGTAACAAACCTGGCACTTCGAGTCGCCGGGTTTGAAGTCAGTCTTACCGCCGTAGACCGCGAACCAGTCGGGATGCGCGTCGAAGACTGCCTGATGGTTCGTCATCGTGGAAATGCCGTGAGCGATCTGCAGACGCTCATCATTGCGCAGGCCGAGCCGCATGACCCACATCGACGTTTCGGGACCGGCCGTACTGAAGCGGAAATTGAACTGCCGCAGTGGAAAATCGGGAAGTACGGTTTCGTCAATCTGCCGCAATGGAATCGTCTTCATCGACGGCAGTACTTCGCCGATTTCGCCCGGCAGATACCAGCGCGCACCGAGCTTCCGCAGGTAACTGCACACCGCGTTGAAGCTGCCGCGTTCATCGAGGCCCCAGATATCGAGCGTCTCTTTTGGCTCCGTGGCGGCGCCGTCGGGTTTTCCGGTATCGCCGGGGAGTCGCAGACGGTTCTTGTACAAACCGCGAGCCGGCATGCCGTACGGCGCGCCGACGATCTTCTCCCATTCTGCCTGTGCTCGCGGGATGTCACTGTTGTTCCTTGCAAACGGCTCCATCGGTGTGAACTCGCTGTCATCACCGACGAGCGCCATCCAGTCCGGCCCCGAAATGATGCGATACGCGCCGTTCTTCAGGTCATCCGCCTTGACGGGATTCTGTGAACTTGTGCCGATGAAAATCTTCACCGCCTCTCCACTCGGCGTGGTGACGATGGGCAGTCGTGCACCGCTGATCTTTTCGATCTGCATCCGAAACTCATGCGCGGCGACACGTTGCATTCGCGTCGGAGTTTCGGAAATAACGATTTCAGCCCGCGGCTTACCGTCTTCAACGATCAGCGTATCAGCAGCATGCAGCGCGGACAACGGTGCCAGCACCAGGGCGGCGAGAAGTGTACGCGTGAATTTCATTCTTCTGTCGACCATTATCTATTCATCACTGTTCTGGATCGGACACAATCTTAATCATTGACTTAAGCTAGGGTGCACATCCATATTACGAAAGACTTGCCCAGCGTCTGGGATTGACGGATAAAGCGAATCGATTCATCCGCAATCACGTCATCGACGAGCTTCCAGACCCTCTGCTTTTTTCAAAAGCGACAAAGGGGTGACAATTCTACACGATGGGGCCTGGCGAAATTGATTGGACCAAAGAACCTCCGTTTTCTTTTTCGCCGGTCCTTCCCGCTGGGAGATTCGCGTAAATTGGTGTTCCGGCAGGCGAACAAGTGACGTCAGTCTTTGTCAACGTGACTCCTGTTCCGGCAAGGAGAATTGGTGACCGCTTCGTGGTGTACGACCCGATCAGCGGCTCGTTAACAATCGACGTGAAGTCGCAAAGTGCCTGATTGTCGATGACTGGTAAATGAAACTTCAACTGATTTAGAACGGTGACATCTGTGACACGACGACTGTTTTGTTTGGTACTGACCACCGCTGTAAACGTTGCGCCGTTTTGCGTTGCGATGTTGTGCGTTGCGCTGTTGTGGGTTGCGCCAGCGCGAGCGAGTGGTGATCGCTTGCCGGACGTTGTTGTCTACCTGGCGGATGATCTTTCCGCAGGTGACCTGTCCGTCTACGGCGGACGTGATCTTGATACGCCGGCTATCAACGCGCTGGCCGCCGAAGGCATGACATTCAACCGGGCGTTTGTCGCCAGCCCGTCGTGTGCACCCAGTCGCGCTGCCATGTTGACGGGATTAATGCCGGCACGAAATGGCGCGGAAGAAAATCACACCTTTCCGCGCGAAGGGATACTGCGATTGCCACGAATTCTTAACCAGCTTGGTTACCAAACGGCCGCGTTCGGCAAGGTGGCGCATGCAAAAAGTGCGATAGATTATGGGTTTGATACGATCGACCTGAAGTCAAATATTCCCCAAGTACGGGCCGCTGTGAAAACGTTCTTGGAAAACCGAACCGACCGGCGACCACTGGCTTTGTTCGTCGGCGTCTCCAATCCGCACGTTCCTTGGCCATCTCAATCGACGCTGGACCCGGATTCGATCACGTTGCCACCGAAACTGTTGGATACACCACGAACGAGAGTCCAACGATCGCGGTACATGCAAGAAGTCAAAGACCTGGACGCCTATCTTGGCGAACTCCGCGGGTTGACCGATAAGCATATGGCTAAGGATAAACTGTTCGTTTTTTCCAGTGACCATGGAGCTCAGTTTCCATTCGGCAAATGGACACTGTATGACGAGGGTATTCACGTTCCGCTGATCATCGCTCGTCGGGGAATCATCCGTCCGGGAGCACGTTCCGACGCGATGGTCAGTTGGATCGATCTCTTGCCAACACTGATCGATATCGCGGGTGGCGCAGTTCCAGAGAACCTCGACGGTCGGTCTTTTGCTGCGGTGCTTCGTGGCGAGTCCGATTCGCATCGTGATCGTATCTTCACGACGCACAGTGGCGATCGAATGATGAACGTCTATCTAAGCCGTTCGATCCGCACGGAACGCTACAAGCTGATTTGGAATCCACATCCCGAATTTGCCTTCACCACACATATCGATTTGTTACTGCGCGAAACCTCGGGCGACTACTTCAAGCAGTGGACAGAACTTGCCAAGACAGATTCCCGGGCGGCAAGCGTCGTCGCCAGTCACCACGGTCGCCCCGAGTACGAACTGTTTGATCTGCAGACCGATCCTAACGAACAGAATAACCTTGCGGGCACGGAATCACTGAAGAAACGGCAGTCCGAGCTGCGCGACGAGCTGAACGCCTGGATTCAATCCCAGAATGACAACCTGACCGTATTCCACAAGCCGCTGATGCTTGATGCCCCGGATACCTGGGTGCCTCGCAACGTGGCGCAAGGGGCAAAGTAAATCATCGTGTTGATAAATTGGCCTCTTCTGCAAAATCAGAGGGTGGCGTTCCTGCGAACGCGACCAGCTATTTGGCCGCACATCAGATCCTTCATCGAGGCGTTTGGCAAGCTTGGGCGACATTTTAGCTCGCACCAGCCCGGTCAGTCAGGCAAGGTATCGCTGAAACAATTCGTCCGCGGCCTGACTGTCATCGGTACGGTATCGCTCGACCACAAAAGCATCGAGCGACTACTTCGTAACGGCAACACCGGGCGTTTTGGAATGCGCGTGCTGCGGGAAGTCGAAGGTCAACACCAGCGGTTCCGTTCCCGTGTTTTGGATTTCCACACCGCCGCTGGCAAGTGCGGCCTGAGTGATGAATCCGATCTCGGGATAAATCTCGCCAAGCTTCATATCTTGGTGATATCGCACTTCGAGCTTTCCAACGCGGCCGCTTCCGCCATTGGTGTGGAACAGCGCGGGACTCTCTGGACAGAAATTCGCTTTGCCGCCAGGCTGCACGCTGAGTCGGAGAATCGAGCACTTCTGATCGCCCAGGAAATCACCGTAAACAATCCACTTTGCGTCGACTCCGTCGCCTGCGAATTCTTCGGCGGTGATTGCCGGACGCGAATTCTTTAGGACGAAGTCCGGATCCTGGTTCGCTTCGAAGTCGAACTTTTCAACCAGGTACTCCCAGTCTTCGTGCCGGTCCTTCGGATAGTCCTCTTCCCTGCAGGCGTAAAATGCATCCGCTGCTCCGATACGTCCGTCAAG
>JAGQPO010000299.1 GCA_020426665.1 Planctomycetales bacterium | reverse complement strand
CGCTACCCGAAAATCAAGCTGCAACAAAGGACTAGGATTCCAGAAGTTTCGCCAGCGTGGTGGCAAGTCCGCGCAGGGCGTCGGTGTCGCTCAGCGTGATCGTCAATTGCGGCCGACCCTGTTCGTCCTTGTCGACGCACTCGACCAGCCGACTGGTGAGCGCCGAGACGGTCTCGTCGCTTGGCGCTTTGCCACCGGGCGACGGGATGATTTCGCCGGCCAATGAAAGCGCCGCGGTGATCAGCCCGCTGGTTGCCGCGGCAACTTTCTCGCGTTTGGCGGTCAGCGCCAATGCCTCGGCTTCGACGCGACGTTGCTGGCTGGCGTCCGGTGCCGCCGCAGGAATCGGATCCAAGATGACTTCCAGGCGTCGTCTCAAGTCTTCCATGCCGCTGACCATCGCGACTTCCGTGACATCACTTTCCATGTCGATGGATGCGTCGGCCAGTTCCTGTTTGGAAGCCAGCGTCTCCAACAGTCGTTCTTCGATGGTATCACCGACAGTCACCAATTTGTAAATATGAACTGGATTCTTCTGGCCCATTCGATAGGCACGCGCGATCCGTTGTTCCAAGATTGCCGGGTTCCACGGCAGATCAACATTGATGACGGTGTTGGCCGCTTGCAAATTCAATCCCGTTGATCCCGCGTTGGTCATACAGATCACGCGACATTCGGGATCCGTTTGAAAACGCGATACCAATGCACCGCGTTGCTTTTGCGGGACTTGACCGTCCAGTCGCACGTAATCGACACCCATCGTATCCATCCGGCGTTCGATCCGATCAAGCATCCTCCGCCATTCGCTGAACAAGACGATTTTTCGCGTCGGATCTTCAAACAGACCTTCCAGCAACTCCGTCAGCCGTTCCAATTTGCTGCTGTATTCCGGTTCTTCTTGATCAATTAAATACGTGCTGTCACAAGCCATTCGCGCCATCAGCAACGATTTTTGCATCCGCAGCAGATCCATCTCCGTCATAAACTTCTTGTTGACGATCTGGGCAACGATGGCCAAATGCGCGTCGTTGATTTCTTTCTGCTCGGCCGTCGCTTCGATGCGAATCACTTCGTCGGTTCGTTCGGGCAATTGTTTGGCAACTTCGCTGCGCGTGCGGCGCAATAAGATGGGACGCAAAGATTCGCGTAATTCGTCCAATCGGCGATAGCCCAACGTTTTCCCGCGTTCATCGACGACATGGTGTTTGTGAAAGAACTCATAAGCCGGGCCCAGTCGGTCATCGTCGACGAACCGAGTGACGGTGAACAAATCGCCGAGTCGATTCTCAAGTGGCGTTCCCGACAAAACCAATCGGAACGGACTTTCCAATTGGCGAATCACGTTACTGGTTTTTGATTCCCAGTTCTTGATCCGTTGTCCCTCGTCCAAAATGATCAAATCCCATGCGACCTCTTCGATCGCTGTCAGGTCGCGGAGGACTTGTTCATAGTTACAGATCGTGAAGAACGTCTTGCTTTGGTATTGTTCCACACGCTCGGCTCCGGTACCCAAGACGATCTGCGTGGATCGACCGCTGAATCTGTGGATCTCGCTACGCCACTGCGACTTCAGCGAGGCGGGCGAAACGATCAGGACGCGTTTAATGTCGGACAACCGGGCGAGCAACTCGGCAACCCCGATGCCTTGGATCGTTTTCCCGAGTCCCATGTCATCGGCCAAGATGGCGCGTCCGGCGCCGGCTACAAAGGCGATGCCGTCCAACTGGTACGGCAACAGCGTGGCATTCAGAAGCTCGGTACGCAGTGGGTGATCGGCCGCCGCTTTGCGGATCGACTCGCATTCGGCGCGGACTCGATCTTGGGTCAATTGCCGACCAATGTATTCTTCGGCGTCAGGATAAATGTTGACGTCGACCCCGGCATGTTGCATCGCCTCGACCAGCGCCAAAGCTTCGGCAGCATCAGTGATTAAACCCGTTCCCGCGTCACCGATGATTTCTTCGACCTTGCTGTCGCTGCGGTAAGGCAGGTGAAAACGCAGTCCGCGCTGTTGCCCATACGCCAGGCTTAGCGAGACACGTTTGCGTTGATAGGGTGATCGCAGTTGGGCGGCAGAAAAGCGTTTTTGGAGTTTCGCCTGGACGTGCATGATGTGTTTACACGTTTCAAGCCGGTTGGTGCGAAAGTCCGGGCAAGTACAAAACGCATCGACGCCGTCCATTCCGCGCAGCGCGACGCGATAGGTTCTGCCGGATCGCTCGCTGGTGACGATGTAATCGGTCCAAGGTTTGGTGGTGTTGGTCGAGCGAACTTTCATTCGTTCTTCTGCCGCGCGTTTGGTGCGTTCGGCGATCGCCCGCTGGTTCAACTCGTCGGTCGTCAAATGCTCCAGCGGCACAGACTCGTCCGGTGGTTGTGCCAGACCGAGGTCACTTTTCGATTGCAGCAAGTGGTCCAGAGCAGCGCCCAAGTGAATGCAAGGCGTCTCGCACTGGTCGCAATTGGCAAGAAGTTGTCGACGACGACCGGATGCCAGCGTGATGGTTGCGACGGCTAATCCGCCGTCGACACTGGAATCGCACGAACGTACTCGGTACAGATCACCGCCCAGGAAAACGTCGTCGTGGTTAACGTCTAAGAACTGGGCGCCTTCGCGGATCAAGGTCGCTCCGTCATCTCCAAGCATTTGGCAAGCTTGAGAGAAAGTCAACGATCCGAGCCGCTGATGAAAAATATTGCCCTTCTTTCGTTTCAGTTCCGACTTGATCGGTTTTGATTGGGTGTCCGCGCGATTCATTAGCCTTTCATCCCCTGGTTCCGTGGTCGATTGACGCAGAATCAGAAGTAGATCGCGAATCCAATCCGAGTACAAGTTCGATTCAATCGACCTTTAACAATTGAACGGCGTCCAGGTGTACTAATCCCTTGGCCCCTTCGGTTAGAACGACGACTTTGATGTCTTGGTCCTTTTCGACACGAACGATACCGACGGGAACGAATTGCCGGTCTTCGGTTCCCTGGTAATTGACCTGCTGGCGAATGGTTTGGTCACCCACATGAACTTCAACCGGAGCCGATTGCGAACGATTCTTGAAACGTTCATCCGCCGGAGAGGCACCGACCAAAACCTTGTAACGTCCGCTTTCCGGTACTTTCAACGTGAACGTTGCTTGGGCCCCCGAATCACCGGGCGCATACTTGTAACTGTGTCCCACGTAGCGGTTGGCGGTTGTGCCGCTGGCCCATTCGCCTGTCAATTCGGCTTGCAAATCATCGACGACGATGCCTTCAAGCGAAGCGGGATCTTGGCCCGTGGGCGGGCCGAACTGCGAAGCCCGAGGAAGTGCGCCGGGGTCGATCGTGATCGGGGCCGATGGTGTGCTTCGACGCGCTTTGCCGGGCAATTCCAATAACTCCAGCAGTTCGTCCAAATGATCTTCGTAAACTTCGCGCGGCGTGCAATCGCGCAGAGCGCAAATTGATGCCGCTTTACCAACGACCTCGCCCATCATCCCGCATGTTTTCATCACACGGACGGTACCCAGGGCCTCGTGCGTGACACTGACGTTCCGACCGGCCATGAACAAGTTGTCAATGTTGCGGCTGTAGAAACACCGATAGGGCACCGGATAGCCATACGATCGGTCGACACGTTTGTCATGCACGGCAATGCTGATGAACGGATTGTCGGCGTATTTTTGGGCGTACTGTTCTTTGGGATAATGCAGGTCGATCGACCATGTGCTGGGAACACAGCCGTCGGCGAAATCGCGTTTTTCAACGATGTCATCTTGCGTCAAGATGACATCGCCGAGCAGCCGATTGCTTTCGCGCGGGCCACCGACATAGGCGACCCAACTGAGGATCGCGGTTTTGTGATCCTCCGCGCCGTCGCGATTCTTCATCGCGTTGAACGCGCCATAGACGGCGCGCAGATTCCAGTCGCGAATGCCCTCGGCGTCACCGATGGCGTCTTTGTTAAAGCCACTTTCCCAGAACCATTGACCGTGGTTGTCGCGCGGATAGGGAAAATCTTTCATTTCCAAATCGAGCGCCCAGGGCGTTTGGGGGAACGTTTTTGGCGAATCGGTCTCGTCCCAGCGCCACATGTTGCTCATGCCCATTCGGCCGTCGGGCGCCATGTCGCTATCGGCGCCGACGAATTGCCCCAACCAACCATGGCCGGTGCAATCGACAAATCGATCGCCCAACATCCGAACGACCGCGCCGGTTTTTGTGTTCAGCGCGTCGACCGAAATGATGTGGTTGTCGGTGACCACTGCATCGAAAGCGTGATGATTCAGCCACAGATCGATTTGCGGTTCGGCTCGGACCGTGCGTTCTTTCAATTCGTCACCGAACTCTTCATATCGACCGGGAGACTTCGTCGCTTTGTCGGCAAACTCCTCGATGATCTCACCGATGCGCGGAAACTTGCCACGTCGAATGTTACCCATCGCCCAGACGCGAACTTCGCTGGAACCGTTGCCACCCAAGACGCCGCGGTCTTGTACCAGTGCGACGCGACAACCCATACGCGCGGCGCTGATTGCGGACCCCATTCCCGCGTAACCGCCACCGATGACAACCAAATCGTATGGCCCACGCTGGACCGGCTCATCGGGCAATCCCAATTGTTCTCGGCGCCACTGTGACAGGACCCCGTCGGCGGGCGGAGGAGTGCTATCCAGGTCCGTTGTCAAATAGATGCAATCACATCGTCCGTCGAAGCCTGTTAAGTCCATTAGCCGCAGTTCCGATTCGCCTGCATCCAAAGCCACCGTTCCGCCATCTTGCCAGCCCCAAGACTCGCCCTGGGTGCCGAAAGTTTCTTGCAGAGTTTTGTCGTCGATCCGGATTTGAAACTTTCCCGGTTGCCCCGCTGCTTTCCATCTGGCGACCCAGTCATAGGTTCGCACCCAGACCCGATAGGTCCCCGGCGTCTGGATTTTCACTTTCGTTGTGGCGTCTTCGACGGGAGTCCCCAACCCGTGGGCCAACAAATAAGGCGACCCCATCTGTTGAATGAATTGGGTATCCAATTTCCATCCGCCAAGCTCGTCAAAGCTCTCGGTTTCAACAAAGATTTCGGCCGCTTGGCTCTCGGGACACAAAACCATGACTGAAAAAAACGCGATCAGAACTGATAAACCAGCTGAAAAACGGCGTTTCGATGATTTGAAATCATTGCCAAACATATCGTGGGTCACGGGAAACGAGTGATGGACAGAATTCCGCAGAATACACTGCTAGGGAATCAAACGCATATTTTGGGCACAAAATCAGGTGAAAGCACCCCGGGAGCCGACATTTTGTCGACCCGCGTGGGGGACTCGAACAAGGCGCCGCTAGACAATTTGGGGCTGAGAAAATAGGGATGATCAGCTAAACTGATGCCGCGTCAAAACTTAATCTTCGGGTTGCTCGCTCAATCGGAATCCGGTTCGACAACCAAAAATGCGAAGCACCCTCCGGGGCACTGGGCTTTTCGGCGACTGGGCTTTTCGGCCATTTGGCTCCTGCGCCCCCTTTCCGCGGTCACCCCAGAAAGTTAACCCTGACGCAGCACTAACACACTCAACAGCAGTCCGCCAACCACCGACCGCTCGAAGTCACTCCGATTATAACGCATGGCCACCATCGAATCTCAGTCCAACTCCACCATGCCAGAACCCAGCGATTCTCCACAGCTGCCGCCTAAAAAACGCGGTGTCCCCGAAGGCTTGTGGTTGAAGTGTCCTGGGTGTGGAACGAGTGTTTACAAAAAAGAAGTTGAACAGCGGCTGAACGTTTGCCCGAAGTGCGAACATCATTTTTATGTGTCCGCCACCGATCGGATCCTTCAAGTCGTCGACGAAGGCACGTTTGAACCGATGAACGAACACCTGCGGCCGACCGACCCGCTGGAGTTTTCCGATCGCAAACGTTACGCCGAACGGCTTGTCGGTGAACAAAAACGAACCGGATTGACCGATGCGGCGGTCACCGGAACCGGCATGATTCGAGCCCGCCGTGTCGCGTTGGCCGTTACCGACAGCGCCTTCATCATGGGCAGCATGGGATCGGTGGTTGGTGAACGATTGACCCGCTTGATTGAGCATGCAACCATGCAAGGCTTGCCGTTGATCATCATCAGCGCCAGCGGAGGTGGAGCTCGAATGCACGAAGGGATCTTGTCGTTGATGCAAATGGCAAAGGTCAGCGCCGCATTGGCGCGTTATGACAAGGCCGGCGGATTGTTTATCAGTGTCCTGACCAACCCGACCATGGGTGGTGTCGCGGCAAGTTTCGCATCACTCGGCGATTTGGTCTTCGCCGAACCCAAGGCGCTGATCGGGTTCGCCGGACCACGAACGATCAAGGCGACGATCGGGATCGAGTTACCCGAGGGGTTTCAGACCAGCGAATTTTTACTCGAACACGGATACATCGATCGAATCGTCGAACGAAAGAATTTGAAAACAGAAATCGCCCGCGCGATCGACTATTGCGGAAAGTAGGCATCCATGGGGATTTTCGACTCTGTTAAATCCATGCTCGGCAGCAGCGCTGGGAAAACCTCCGGCCGCATCGATCTGGAAAAGCGGTTTTCGTTGGAGCGTACCGCCGTCACCGGCACGATGGCTAAATTTGTCGTCGCCAAGGATCACGATAACGGAGGTCGTCTGGTCGGTATCAAAATCTTGGATCCGGAAAAGGTCGAACTCTTTGAGAGTCGCTTTCGGCACCTGAAGAAACCATCCGAAGGCGAAATCGCCCTAAAGATGCATCACCCCAACGTCGTTGAAACCTATGAGGTGGGGATTTCAACCAAGGGCGATCCGGTGATCGTCATGGAGTTTGTCGCCGGGCCGAGTATGCAAAACATCATTGTCCAAAAACAGGAGCACCATGTTGCGGGTAAGCGAATGATGTTGATCCGGTCGATGTGTGAAGCACTCAAGTACGTGCATGGCCTGGGTTTCATTCACCGCGACATCTGTCCGCGTAATTTTATTTTGCTGCCGGATTCGGCCGACGTGAAACTGATCGATTTCGGATTAACGGTTCCCGCGCTGCCGCCCTATATGGTGCCCGGCAACCGCACGGGAACACCACTTTACATGTCACCGGAAATTGTCCGCCGTCGGGCAACCGACAAACGCGTGGACCTGTTTTCGCTCGGCGTCACATTCTACTGCTTGATCGCGTTCTCACATCCCTGGCAAGGAGAGGTCGTGTCCGGGCGAGCCGCTTTACACCACGACACGTCACCGCCGAAACAACTGCTAGACGTGTGTCCCAACGTCGATCCCAGCCTGGCACGCAGCGTGATGCAGTTAATGCATCCCAAGGTCGAAGAACGGACGCCAACGATCGAGCATTTCATTCAGACGATCAGTCGGATAAAAACTGTTTACAAGGACGACGCACCAAGTCCCAAGTTCGCGTAAGATCCGTGTCAAACACCGTTTCCATGATGACGAACGACGTGTTTGTCCGTGTTTGCATCTAAAATCACTCTGCATAGCCGCCGGATCCAACCGGCATCATCAACCAACTCCAAGTGAGGCAACCTAGAATTGAAGCAATCTTCGCAGGATCGCTGGACGATCCAAGATTCGGCGTCTGAGTATGGTATCGATCGTTGGGGAGACGGGTATTTTTCGATCTCCGATGACGGGACCGTTGCCGTCTCACCGAACCGCCAGAGCGACTCGGCGATCGATTTGAAATCGCTCGTCGACCGGCTCTGCGAACGCGGGCTGGAACTGCCGATCCTGCTTCGATTCAACGGAATCCTCCGCGATCGATTGCTCCATCTGAATGATTGCTTTGCTCGTGCGATCGAGGACCAGGAATACAAGAACCGCTATCGATGCGTCTTTCCGATCAAGGTCAACCAGCAGCGCGAAGTCGTCCAACAGATCGTTGCCGAAGGTTCGAAACTTGGATTCGGACTTGAAGCCGGCAGCAAGCCGGAACTTTTGGCCGCGTTTGCAATGAGCGACTCCACGGTCCCAATCATTTGCAACGGGTTCAAAGACGAAGAATTCATCCGCCTGGCGATGATGGCCCAACGACTCGGTCGCACCGTGATCCCGGTTGTCGAAAAGGCGAGTGAGTTGGATCTGATTTTCCGCGTCGCGTCAGAGATCGGCGTCCGACCGACGATCGGCATGCGCGTCAAACTGGCCACGCGTGGCAGCGGTCGGTGGCAGGCCAGCGGCGGGTACCGAAGCAAGTTCGGTTTGACCGTCGCCGAAGTCTTGGCTGCGCTGGATCGAATGATCGAGATGGGCGTGGCGGACTGTTTTCAATTGCTGCACTTTCACGTCGGAAGCCAAATTGGAAACATTCGGCAACTCAAATCCGCGATCCTCGAAGCGGCAAGAATCTACGTTGACCTGCAACGGCGCGGGGCCGCGATGGGTTACATGGATGTCGGCGGAGGGCTGGGCATCGATTACGACGGAACCCAAACCGACAGCCAGTCCAGTACCAACTACACGACCCAGGAATACGCCAACGACGTCGTCTTTCACGTGCAAAGTGTTTGTGACGAAGCCGGCGTTCCACATCCCCAATTGATTTCCGAATCCGGACGCGCGGTCGCCGCACAACACAGCTTGTTGGTCATCGAAACACTCGGAGTCACCAAACAGGGCGACGCCGAATTGCCGAGCTGGGCCGTTAATGGCAACGGTGAACCCGGCGGGCCACCGGAGGACTACGAACAACCGGTCTGTGATCTGTGGGAGGCGTACAACCATCTGACCGCAGACAACATGATGGAGAAATTTCACGACGCGCAATTGTCCCTGGACCTTTGCATGAACCTTTTCAGTGGCGGGTACCTGCCGCTGGAACAACGTGTTGCCGCGGAAAGTTTGTATTTCGCACTTTGTCATCGTGTGCGCGGAATCGCCGAATCCGAAGGCAATGTGCCCGAGGAATTGGACCAACTCGATCGCATGCTATCCGATATTTACTTCGTCAATTTTTCGTTGTTCCAGTCCATGCCGGATTCTTGGGCCATCGATCAATTGTTCCCGATCATGCCCATCCATCGGCTGGACGAACGACCAACTCAAAAAGCTGTTCTGGGTGACATCACCTGTGACAGCGACGGAAAAGTCGACTCGTTCGTGTGTGAACAAGGCCAAAGCGACACGCTTCTATTGCACGTTCCGCGCGAAGGCGAACCCTATCAATTGGGTGTCTTCATGGTGGGCGCCTACCAGGAGATCCTGGGTGACTTGCACAATCTGTTCGGCGACACCCACGCCGTCCATGTCGAATGCGAAGCCGGTTCGGTAAAGGTCCGATCGATTGTCAAAGGCGATACTGTTTCCGAAGTGCTCGGGTACGTGCAATACGATGACCGCGAACTGCTTGATCGGATCGGCGATATTGTCGAAGAAGCGATCTCGTCGGACCGCATTGATCATCAACAAGCCGGAAAGATCGTCGCCGCGTTTGAAAGTGCGCTCGGCGGGTACACCTACCTTGGTCGCACCACCAAGCAGTCGCCGATGGAAATGTATCAAGTGCCGCTGCGTGTCGACCTGCCACACGTGGGCAAACCGGCAGCGGAAATCGAAGAAAACGAAAACGTCGGCGCTAGTCGAGAAAGGTGAGCGAAAGGCGCGGGCAGCCATTCATCGCAATTTCATAATTCGGTTGTTGCCCGTATCGACAACATACAGCGTGCCTTGATACCAACGCACGCCGTGGGGATGCAACAGCGAGATCTTTGGATCCCCGTGCCCTTTACCCAACAGCGTCGTGACCTGGCCTGTTTTTGGATCGTAGCGGCGTATCGCCCCGTTCAAATCGTCAGCGATGTAAACGTTGCCGGCGGTGTCACAGCAGATGTGTTTCGGCGATCCGAATTCCGCTTTCAATGCATCGCCGTCGCGATATCCCTTTTTTCCATCGCCGGCAACCGTGTGGATCGTGCCGTCGGTACGAACGACACGCAATGCATTTCCGCCACGTTCAAGCACATACAGGTTCCCGAGCGAATCCGACGCGACCGCGCGGGGATCGACCAGCGGGCTGGACGCGGCAGCGCTGCCATCGACCGGCACGCCTTTTTGGCCGTTTCCACAAACCGTCGTAACGACTCCTGTTTTCAAATCGACGTTGCGAATGCGAAGATTTTTTAGATCGGCAAGATGCATCACGTCACGCGTCGGATTGAGCGCAATGCACATCACAAAATTGAATGTCGCGTCCATCGCCGCGCCGCCGTCACCACTGAAACCTTCTTGACCGGTCCCCACGATCGTTTGAATCGTCATCGAATCGGTTTCGATTTTACGGACACAGTGATTCCAGCTGTCAGAAATCAATAACGAATCATCGGCCGCAACGACGCAATTGTGTGGGCCGTTGAAACGGGCCTCTGCAAGCGGTCCGCCGTCACCGCTGTAGCCGGTCGGTTTCTCTTCGCTGATCGTTGTCAATTGACCATCAACGTCAATTTGATGAACCCGACCGCTGGTCAGTTCAACAACGAACATTCGACCGTTGGAATCAAAATCGATGCCAAACGGGCCACGAAGTGGACTGTCGTCGGCGTTCCAGGTTCCAGATTCGGAAACCAAATAATCGCCAACTACGAATTCGACGGCATTGTCGGCCGCAACGCACTTGATCGCGCCGACAATCGAACTTGTCGCGATCGACGCAACAAACAACAAACGAATCAAATACTTGGGCATCAATGTTGGCACGGCTGAGTTCCGTTTTTGATTGAACAGGTCTATGCTTGAACGACCAAACGATCGTCGTTGGAGTCGATGACTTCTGCCGTGACCAGGGATCCTTTTCCCAGTTTCGGGTTGTGTGTGACCCATTCGACCGGCGCGTATCGGCAACTTGTTCCTCGCAACAACTGTCCTGAGGTCGATTGTCCCGAGATGGATGTTCCGGGTGTGGATTTGACGCCGAGCGTCGCAAACTTCTGCCTGGACTCGACAAGGACCTGGACGTCTTCGCCGACCAGAGAGTCAAAGTAATCGCGGCGAAGCTCCGATTCCAATTGTCCGAGTTGATGAACTCGTTCGTTTTTCAGATCACCGGGCAACTGATTCGGCATGTCGGCGGCGGGCGTTCCGCGCCGCGCACTGAACGGAAAAGCATGAATCTTTGAAAACCCTGCGGAGCGACAGGTTTTCAGGGTCTGCTCGAATTCCGCGTCCGTTTCCCCCGGAAAGCCCACGATGATGTCCGTGGTGATTGCCGGTTTGTTGAGCGCATTGTCAAGCATCCGGCAGCGATCCAAAAACATCCGGGTGCCCCATCGGCGACGCATTCTTCGCAGCACCGAATCGCTGCCCGATTGCAAACACAAATGAATGTGTGGAACCAAACGATCGGGATACTCGGTCATTGCCGCGATCAGGCTGCGCGTCACTTCGGTCGCTTCGATGCTGGAAAGTCGAATCCGAAAGTCGCCGGGCAACTCACAAAGGCGTCGCACAAGATCCGACAATCGAGTCCACTGCTCGCGTGGCTTGTTGCGATTCCAATCGACGCCGTAATGACCGAGGTGAATACCGGTAAGAACCACTTCGCGATGACCGGCGTCGGTCAACCGACGAACCTCGTCAACAATGTGTTCGACCGGCCGAGAGGTTAACTTTGGACGCACATGGGGAATGATGCAGTAACTGCACCGCAGCAGACATCCGTCTTGAACTTTGACGTACGCGCGATGTCGGCCCGAAAATCCGTCCAACCCGGTCGGCACATCAACGACACCGAATCGCGACATCAGGTCCGGCAATTCTCGTTTGTCCGTCACCACTTCCGCAACGCCGGGTAACTTGGCGACTTCTTCGGGCGCCCGGGTCGCATAACACCCCATGACGACGATGCGGGCGTCGGGATTGTCTCGCGCCATTCGACGGATGACCTGGCGGCTCTTGGCATCACCCTGGTTGGTCACCGTACAAGTATTGACGATACAGACATCGGCCTGGTCGTCGTCCGCACAGTCTTCGAATCCGACTCGCTGTAATCCCTGTCGCACGAGTTCGGTTTCGTATTGGTTGACTTTACAACCAAGTGTGGTGACACGCAGTTTTGCCGACACGAATTACCCGACTGGTTCGATGGTTGCGCTCATGCTGCCCTTGCAGCGCGGGATTAAATCGTCTTTTCCGTAGGCGTGAATCTGGTCACGCTTCAGTTCGGCATGTTCCATCGTCGTGGTCAAACAAATGGCTTTTCCGCTGCAATCCACTTGAGTGGCGATTTCGAACCCCTTCTCGACAGGATGGCGGAACAATTTCCGCATCATCATCACGACGTACTGGTAGCTGTGATCAGAGTCATCCCACAGAATGACGTTGTATCGAGGCTGCTTTTTCGGCTGGGTCTGTTTTGTTTGTTTGACGATCGGCTCGGCAACCATCACTTGCTCGTCTGACATAATCGAAAAATGCTCCGTCCTGCCCTCTGTCGTTACGATTGCATGCCCCCTATTGTAGCGCGGTCGGAGAACCGAAGGCAGACCCGATTTTGACGGTTTTTCCTGATTTTCAATCCCCGTATCTGATTCATTGCCGTGCCTGAATCCAACGAAAACCCGGCCGTTGGGCCTCTTGATGATGCGTCGCTCAGCAGATTCCTGGACTCGCTGCGGAGCAATCGCGACCGACTTCTTGACGAACTGATGGAGTGGTTGCGAATCCCCAGTGTCAGCAGCGACAGCAGCAAGATCGGCGAGGTTCGCCGTGCCTGTGATTGGGTCCGTCAAAAATTCGCAGACGCCGGGTTGGCGGTCGAAATCATTCCCACCGAGCGACATGCGATGGTGTTCGCCGAAACCCCTCCCGTCGACGGTGCACCGGTCGTTCTGGTTTACGGTCACTACGACGTCCAACCGGCCGAACCGCTCCAGGATTGGATCAGCGGACCGTTCGAACCCACCGTACGCGACGGAGACCTGTTTGCACGCGGCGCGACCGACGACAAGGGGCAAGTCCTGACGCACATTCAAAGCGTTTGCCAGTGGTTGTCGGCGGGCAATACGTTGCCGCTGCAAATCAAGTTTTTGATCGAAGGTGAAGAGGAAGTCGGCAG
>JAGQPO010000298.1 GCA_020426665.1 Planctomycetales bacterium | reverse complement strand
TTGGAACTTGGAACTTGGAACCTAAAACCTAAAATCACCGCTTTTCTTCGCCGATCAAAATACCGGGTAAATAAACGATCACGCCCGCCGCTGCGGCAACCATCCACGCCTTGGCCTGTCCGATTCCCGGGACCGCGATGTCGGGAATCCCGAAACTGGCACCAAACAAGATCACGACGGTGGCGACAAATGCAAAGGGAGTCATTCGCCAACCAGACACAAACGCAGACAGGCATAACAGGCATCCGGCGATCCCGACAGACCAAACGCTGGTGGAACCTCCTAACGCGTCGGTTGTTGCGTCACCGGGCAGCGATTGCAAGTCGCCGCGACGAACGCTGGACACCATTTCTTCGCTCAGCAGCCCCGAGCTTTTCGCTGCAAACGCGAATGCGGCCAGCAGCAAACATCCGACCAACAGCCGTGTGAAACCGGACAACGCGAACTTCACCGGTGCAAATCGATCACGTGTTCGTTTGTAGCGTCCACTTCGTGCGTCGGCCAACATCGCCTTGATACGTTGCCGCTTTGCTTCGGCGATCACTTTGTCGTCGCTGGCGGTTTGTTCGACTGCGATTTGGGCGGTTTCCATGATGGCCGACGCCATCTGCCAGGCCTGTTCGCGGGCATCGGATTCACGTACACCTTGGCTGATCAGTGAATTCTGTTCCAGTTTGGCTAATTTTTCGCGGTTCTTTGCTTCACGATTCGACTGGGTTTTGAGTCTCAGCCACTGACAAACGCGATCACGAATCGACCGAGCGTCAGTTGGTCCTTGGAAAGACGAATCGGTCGACAAACGCTGACGAGTTTCGACCAAAGCGTCGTAGCCGAACAACGCTTCATAAATGGTCTGCCATCCTTTTCCGGCATAACGGGCCAAGAACATTCGAATCCCGTTTTCGTCGGCACCTTCCAAACGCAGGTCACGCAAAAACCGTCGCGCCTGTTCCATGGATTCGCTTCCCGATTTGGCAGCCGTCGCGGTGATGCCGAAGTGGTAGGCGGCGCCGACCACAGCACCAAACAACAGCCCCACCAGAGCGCCGATCCACAATCCTGTGGCCAGTGTGACCAACAAAACAACGACCGACGCAAACAATCCGGCTGCGATTTCCAACCATGAAAGAGTTTCGTACCAACGCCGCACTTGATAGGCGACAGCACTTTTCCCATTGGTGGCGGCCATTACGATTGCGACGACACAAGCCGCGAGAAAAAAAGTCGGGCCGACCAGAATTGCGGCAAGGGAAATAAACGGCGATACCATCGTGATCAGAATCGAAACGGCCGCCAACGTGATCAACAGGGTTCCCGACAGACGGGTCAATGTTTGCGATTTGCTGTATGACCCGGCGATTTTTTCCCAGCGGTCTGCTTGATCGCTTGACGGAGAAAACCCGGTCATCGACTCCACACCCAAGAACGATTGCAAGTCACCGATCATCTCGGCGAGCGACGCGTATCGATCGGCAGGTCGCTTGGCCATCGCATGGGCAACGATTCGACACAGGGGTTCCGGCACGCGTGAATTGATCTCGGCCAGATTGGGAAGCGGAGCGCGTGCGTGTTGTTCGATGACTTCCGAGACCAGACTTCCGGAGTATGGCGACCGGCCTGCCAACAGATAAAACAGGCTGCAGCCGAGTGAATAAATATCCGCTCGATGGTCGACGGACGAAGCGTCTGCGCTCTGTTCGGGAGCCATGTACGCAGGGGTGCCAACCGCAGTGCCTTGCATGGTGACTTGCGTACCACTTTGCAATCCGGCGACGGCCGGCTCGTCGCCGGACAAGTCGCCGCCTGACCATTCCGTTTCAACTTGATCAGGCACCTTGACCAAACCGAGATCCGCGACTTTGACGACGCCGTCTTCGCTTAGAAGTAAGTTGGCCGGTTTGACATCGCGGTGAATCATTCCGCTGCGATGGGCGAATTGCAACCCCCGCGCTGCCTGCAAGATATACGTCGCTGCCAGTTTTGGATCGATGCTTCCTTTCTCGCGAACCAGGTCACCGAGCGAACCTCCGCGAACCCATTCCATCGAAAAGAAATGCTGGCCGTCGTCTTCGCCAAAGTCATAGATTTGAACGACGTTATGATGTGACAGTTGAGCCGCCGCGTAGGCTTCGCGCGTGAACCGGGCGAGCGACGATGGGTTTTCCGCGAGACGGCCGCGAATCGTTTTGAGCGCGACGTCGCGATCCAGCGAAATCTGTTTGGCTTGATAAACGGCCCCCATCGCGCCGCGTCCCAGCATCCGTATGATCCGATAGCCACCCAGACGCGAGGGCGCCGCAGTGATCCCTTCGTCGAAACCGTCGGAATCATCCTTGCCAGCCGAATACGAAGTGGCGTCCAGTCCATCATCATCCGGCGGAGCCGCCCGACCGACCGGAGCGACGGCACGAGACACTGAGGCGGACGTCGTCGGACGAGGCGAGGCGGATTGATCGGGCTGTCGAATCGACTGAGGGGCCGTCTGTTCGATTGTTTGATCCAATGCGGCTTTGGTTCTTGACGCCGCCCCTTCAGCGACGGTCTTTTGATTCGAACCAGACTCTTTCGCGCGACCTCCATCGGCTTGTACAACCTTTTCCACGCGAACCGCGGGCGGATCGTCGCCGGAGATCGAGACCAGGAAAGGATTGCCACACTTTTTACAAGTCGGCTTGTAACGTCCCGGCTTGGGTTGACCCAGCTGAAGTTTTGTGTGGCAGGAAGGACATTGGATCTGCATGGACACGAAACACAAGGTCTTGGTCAGGGATGAATCGCCGGGTCCCCCCTATCATAGTCGAAAGGCGGTTACCGATTGGTCCAAGATTCAGGTGTCGGCCAAACGCTGGACCGTCAACTCAATTCCGGTGATCAAAGCGCGCGCCTTGTTCATCGTTTCTTCGTACTCGGCATCCGGATCGCTGTCCGCGACGACGCCGCAGCCGGCTTGGACGTAAACCGTTCCGTCTTTGACGACCATGGTGCGGAGGGCGATACACGTATCCATGTTACCACGGTAATCGATCCACCCGACGGCGCCCGCATAGGGGCCTCGCCGATGGGGCTCGATTGAATCGATGATCTCCATCGCCCGGACCTTGGGAGCCCCAGTGACGGTTCCGGCCGGCAGCGCCGCCTTGAGTGCATCAAACGCATCCAATCCGTCGCGAAGTTTGCCTTGGACTTCGCTGCTGATGTGCATGACGTGACTGTAGCGTTCGACGACCATGATTTCAGTCAACTCGATCGACCCGAACTGGGCGACACGTCCGACATCGTTGCGTCCCAGGTCAACCAGCATGACGTGTTCAGCACGCTCTTTGGGGTCGGCCAGCAACTCCTTTTCCAGTGCCTTGTCTTCCTTTTCCGTCCGCCCTCGTTTGCGTGTCCCGGCCAATGGACGAACAGTGACAATCGAATCTTCGACGCGGCACATGATCTCCGGCGAGCATCCCACCAGGACCACATCGGGCGTCCTCAGGTAAAACATAAACGGGCTGGGATTGACCACGCGTAACGAGCGATAGATTTCCAGCGGATCAACATTTGTTTTCACGGCCAACCGTTGGCTGGGGACGACCTGAAAGATGTCGCCGGCGCGAATGTATTCGACACATTCCTTGACAGCCGCCCCGAACGATTCACGCGTAAAATTCGATGTGATCTCCAACGGTTGGCTCTTGGCCGCGACCCTCCATGCCGCTTCATCCCAAGGATCCGGGTGGATCTCTTGTCCGTCGGCGGTACCACACAATTTTTCAATCGTCGCGTTCACATCGGCCGTCGCCGTTTCATAGGCCTTGGCGGCGGAATCGGAGTCGCTGACGTTGCGGCAATCGGCAAGCGAAACGACAGTGATCGTTTTTTCGACATGGTCAAAAACGCACAGGGTGTGATAGAACGCAAAATCCAGATCGGGTAATCCCCGATCGTCTTCCGGGGCGTTGGGCAAATGTTCGACGTAACGCACGACGTCATAGCCCGCGTATCCGATCGCCCCACCAACGAAGGGAGGCAATTCGTCAAGTTCGGCGACCGACTTTTGAAAATGCACCCGGAACGCGTTCAGGGGATCCGGATCGGAAAAGCTTTCCTCGGGAAGCCGGCCGGTCAAATCCGTCACCGTGACCTGATTTCGGGTCGCCGAAAATCGAAGTGTCGGCTCGGCGGCCAAGAAACTGTAACGTCCGACTTTTTCGCCGCCGATGACACTTTCGAACAGGCAGGCGCCTCCGGGAGCGCGACCTGAGGCGTCCGCGGACCGGTCCAACCGGCGAAATGCCGTGACAGGCGTTAATGCGTCGCTTAGCAATCGACGATAAACGGGCACAAAGTCGTGTCCAACGGCTAACTTGGCAAATTCGTCAGGGTTCGGGTGGTGCATCGGCCGAGCGGTTTTGGTGGAAAATACATCTCGTGCTGTCTTTCAACAGTGTCGTCACCGAAACGCCTGTCGTGTAGGGGACCGGCTTGGTTTTGCGGCTCGCCAGCGATAGAATCCGGTGGGGTGTTCCGTAAGAACCGGAGCTGACTTTTATGTCCGCCCCTGAAAAAAACTCTCGTCTAACTGGATCGATCCAGTCACTCGCCAATCGGATTGATCATGAAGTGCCAATTTTGTGAAAAACCGGCTACTTTTCACATCACCGAGCTGACCGACCCCGGCGGTCCACAGGTCATGCATTTCTGTGAAGAACACGCCAAAGGATTTCTGCACAAGGAAGCCAGCCCGCCAATGACTGCGATCGCGTCGGCACTGGCAAAGCAATTGGGTCAGGTCGGCGATGATTTGGAAGAGCTGGACCAGAAAGAATGTCCCGTCTGTGGAATCAGCTTTTTTGAGTTTCGCAATAGCGGTCGACTGGGATGCCCGTACGATTACACACACTTCGAATCCGATCTGCGACCACTTCTGATCAACGTGCACGACAGCACCGAGCACATCGGAAAACGGCCCACCCGGTCTGCCGGGACCGCCGACTCGCTGGCCAAGATGATCGGCCTGCGGCGGGAAATGGAAGAAGCCATTGAGCGCGAAGACTATGAACGTGCCTCGGAAATCCGCGACGAACTCAAGGCGATGGAAGACCCGATCGCACCTAAATCCACCGAATCGGACACCACATCGTGAAACGTGACGCTGATTTTGACAAACTGGCTCGTTACACCGGCCAATGGATGCGCGGCGAAGGACCGGAATCCGACATCGTTATCAGCACCCGGATTCGGCTGGCGCGAAACCTGGCCGATTTTCCCTTCATTCGACGCTGCAGCGATGAAGATCGATTGAGCATCGAACGCACCGTCCGGGCGCGGATGGAAAGCCTGACCGACAACAATTGGAGCGCAGCACAATACGTCGATCTGGAACCGTTATCAGAAATCGACCGGCAACTGTTGGTCGAACGACAATTGATCAGCCGGGAGATCGCCGAAGCCGACGGATCACGCGCCGTCGCGTTTGATGCCGCCGAAGGTTACAGCGTGATGGTTAATGAAGAAGATCATCTTCGCATCCAAGTCATGAAAAGCGGTTTGGACATCAAAAACACCTGGGAGCAAGTCAACCGGATCGATGACATGCTCGAAGAAGTCATCTTGTATGCGTTTCACCCACGCTACGGGTATCTGACCGCTTGTCCGACCAACGTCGGGACCGGTTTGCGAGTTAGCGTCATGTTGCACCTGCCAGCGCTGGTCATCACCGAACAAATGGACCGCGTCTTCCGCAGCATGCAACGCATCAACGTCACCGTCCGTGGACTTTACGGCGAAGGATCACAGTACACCGGTGACTTCTACCAGGTCAGCAATCAAATCACCCTCGGGCATACCGAAGCCGACTTGCTGGCGCTGGTCGGCGAAGAGGTCGCCCCACGCATCATCGAATATGAACGCAAGGCTCGCGAATCGCTGCTGAAAAACAACCGTGATGACCTGCACGATGAAGTCAGCCGAGCGATGGGGATCTTAAACACCGCGCGGAAAATCAGCAGCGAAGAAACGATGCACCACCTGTCCAAGATTCGATTAGGAATCAGCATGGGATTGATCGATCAATTGGACGTCAAAGTCATCAACCAATTGTTCCTGCAATCTCAATCGGCACACCTGCAAAAACTGCAGGGCCGAATCCTGGGCAGGGCTGAACGCCACGCCCGACGTGCGAGTTTCTTGCAACATCATTTGGCGGGCAAAGGTGACACCACCTGGAACTGACCAGGTCGGCAAACACTCCCTGAGTGTTAACGTTGCCCCCGTCGCGTGATCGTCTTTCGGCACACGAGAGGTTCATCTTGCTGGTACAATGGTGACGCCCATCCCGGGATGGGCGTTTACCATTTCCAAGCGTGTCACCGGCTGATCCTAACGATGCGACGTTTATCTCTTCCGTTCCCGTCAACGGCAGCATCCCGATTGTGCGCACCCGATCGGTTCCGCTTCACCATCTTCAACATGATGGTCGGCCTGTTGACAACCACCATTCTGCCACTCACGGGCGTCCCGGTTAACGCCCAGGAAACGACTCAAGACGGCATTCAAAACAAGGTCCAAAAGCGATCCAAAAAACAGAACGCTCGTCAGACGGCCGATGCCACAGCCGATGCCAAGAACACGTCAACCGGGTTGCCCGATCCGCCCCGCGATCCCGAATTGGCAAGTTTCGGGATCTACGAAAACACGGCGCCGCGGGCCACGTCCACCGCGCCCGTGATCACGCGACTGCCCCTGGAACTTCAACCTGGTGACCGGATCGCACTGATCGGCAACGCATTACTGGAGCGATCGGGCCAATTCGGAAACCTGGAGGCGATGATTCAACAGACGTTTCCGGAGAAGAAGGTTACGCTACGGCATCTCGCTTGGACTGCGGACGAAGTCGACGCCCAACCACGTCCGGACAACTTCGCCGACACCTTCCAACACTTAACACATGAAAAGGCGGATGTGATCTTTGCGGCCTATGGGTTCAACGAATCGTTCGCCGGCGATGAGGGCTTGGAATCGTTTCGCCAGTCACTGACGCGATTCGTGTCAGAGTTAAAAACCAAAGCCTTCAACGGCCACTCCGCGCCGCGCATCGTCTTGGTTTCACCGATCGCAAACGAAAATCTGCCCAGCGTCGCCGCAGCTGACCTGAACAACGATGCCATCAAACGGTATGTCGACGTAATGCGTGAAGTCGCCGTGCAGCAAAATGTCGCTTTCGCGGACGTCTTTCGCGAGACGTCAGAACAATTCAAAAGCCTGGGGTCGGACTACACAATCAACGGTATCCACTTGAACCAAGACGGCGACCGTTTCTTTTCCAAAACACTTTTCGAAACGGTTTTTCGTGTGCAAGCCCCAGAGGTCTTGCCCGAGTTGGCTGAATTGATCGCCGATAAGAACCGCCAATTCTTTCGTCGTTTTCGACCGCTGAATACTTTCTA
>JAGQPO010000297.1 GCA_020426665.1 Planctomycetales bacterium | reverse complement strand
TATTCGGCTTTCGTCTGCATCAAATTCAAGAACGTTGTCCGCCTTGGTGCCGACGGAGCCCTGAACAACCACATCCAGATCGCTCTTCAGTTCGTTTGCGCGAAACTCAATTTTCCGCCAAACGTCGACCAGACTTGCGCGTGCGTTCATCCAGTCCAAACGATTGACTCGAGCATATTGAAGCGCTTCGGGCGCGTCTATTTTTGTCGGCGTCAGCGAAATACCCTGCAATCTAATCTCGGCCTGGACCAACGATAGTTCCAGCATCCTGTCGGACAGTTGGGTGGCAATTTCCAGAGAACTTTCCCAGTACAACTTCGTGGGATCAACCTGAGTTTCATCCCCATCATCAATCTCCATTTCGTCCATTGTCGTCTCGACACGAAGTTGCTTAAGACGTTCCTCGGGTGTCCAATCGACTGCTTTGAGTAATCGATTGGCGCTTGCATCGACCTCAGGAACGCGCTGCTTCAGCGACTCGATGCGTTTTTCCATCGCAGCGATGTCATAGACTCGCCGGTCCACATCGGCACCAAACTGGTCAATTTTTTCGCGTACCCGGAGTAATTGTTCACGACGACTGGGCAAGATCTCGTCCAACTTTTCCATTTCGTCTTTCGCCACGCCGATCTGGTTGGTGATCGGCCTTGCTAATTCGGCGAATGCGCTATCAATCTTCTTGAGTTCCGCTTCATCGGGTACGTCGCGCATCATTCGCAGCCGCGACAGGATTTGTTCGACCTGGTCTTGAATCGCTGTCAGCTTTGGATCGATTAAAACGAACCGGTTCAACAACGGGTCATCGATTTTGATCGGCAAATCAGGTGGCAAACCGAGTTGGACCTTGTACGCATCCAGTCGGGTTTCGTAGCCGGCGGTCGCTGTCAGCAGGCTGCTCTGTGCATTCAAAAGGGCTTGTCTGGCTTGGTCAACTTGCAATCGGCTACTGATGCGGTTGGCATCAAAGGCGGCTTCCAGTTGAGCCAGACTGTCGCGCAGGGCTGCGATGTTTGCCACCTGGTTGCGGATCTCTTGCTGACCTTCCAACAGTCCCAGATAGCCGCCTGCGCGGGGCGCACCGCTGCGACCGCTGGGCGTTCCTGCGATCACTCCCAATCCCGCCGCCCCGACATTGTTGCCAAGCGATGGTCCTGGACCGCCGTTACGACCGGTAACGATTTCGACATAGAACCCTTGTTGATACTGCTGTAACTGCCGGACGTTGGCTAATAAGTTCCGCTCTTGCTGGGTCAGATTCTCCAGGACACGAGCGCGTCCGCCGAAACGTAGTAGCGGCTGAACGAGACTGAAATCGATTGCCGAGCTGAAGACATCGGTGTCATTGCCCCAGAAATCCCACAGCAATGAATTCGCAAAACCGACGACAATTTCTCCGCCGGTCGCAGTCAACTTTCGCGTCTCCGCAAAGGAGTCCAGTGCGAGCTGGCTTCGCTTGCCGACGTCGCGTCCGCGAATGTCGCTGAACACCCCCGTTCCGGCAAACAGCTGGTGGTCGAAACGAAATCGTTCGAACGAAACATCCAATGCCGACCGGTACAGCGTCTCGATGTTTTGTTGATAGTCACGGGAATGCAGCTTGGACAGCCGAACCGCTTCCCGAAGGTCGACGACAATCTCACCATCGGCGGAACGAATCAACGATTCCTGCCAGAGGCCCGAATCCACTTCGCCGGTCATCCCGAATCGGTGCCAACCGTCGAACCCTTGTTTTCCGTCGACACAGTGCATCAGTTCGTGTGAACGCGGATCATCCGGCGGCATTGGGGGACAATCGATCGACCCCGGATCGGCCAGGCGACTCAAAGGGTCGGTATAGATCAATCGATCCGCACCGGAACCCGGTTGCCCAGCGACCCCACCTTTCTCGACGATCAGGCACGCAGCCTCCTGATCGGCATCGCGCCGGTACCACGTCCGCGAACAGCCACTGTGAAACAGACCGACGCCGCCGAGCAACGAAAAAGCAATGCGAAATGAGAGCGAGCGAAACGTCATCAAAACGGCAGGATGCTCAGCGGGTGGCCGAAAAATTCGCTTCACAAAGTGCGAACTGGCCCGCGGAAAACGACACGGGCTCGTTTCCGCATCGACCACATCGAAGTGCGGTCATGAGGTCAATACCGCGGATGCCGGTTAGGCAAACCGCGCTGTTTTGCACGCCCATCGAGTGCTGACCCGGATCGATGAGGCCAAAAAGAAGGTGGGAGGAACAGATCTTCGCGACATAGCGATCTTCACTACAACACGCCCGCTCATGTCGGTCAGGCCGACATGGGCGTCCGTCTTAGTCCCGCGGCACTACGCCAAACCGCTTTGATCGTCGGCGAGCAAACTCAGGATGTCGTCATCATCTTTGTCAGCTTCGGCAAAGGTCATGACCGCCGGCTGATTGCCGACGACCTGGTTCTCGGCCGAGTCCACGCCGACGACTTTCGCTTGCTGACTCAGGTCCGCAAATGCTTCTTGTCGAGCATCACCACCGACAACCAACGGTGCTGTGGCAGCCAACGGAGAGAGAACAACCGACTCACCTTCGCCACTTTGCGATGCGTTTTGGGCAGCAGCCATCAAGGCGAGATGGTTGATGACACGCAACGCATCCAATGCGGTGGTTTTCAAGTCGCCGTTCACATCGGTGTACATTCCCCGTCGTGCCGATTCACCCTCACCTTCGCGAGCGAGCGTGTTGATGACGGTCAACGCGTCGGCGGGGGTCACAAAACCGTCGGCATTGACGTCTTCGGGCAACGCAGTGTTTTGCAACGCACTAGCGGCGGTCACGGTGAAGTTCAAAATGTTGTAGCGGATCTGTGAAACCGGAACCGGTTCGTCGCGGTCACGCAGCAACGTGTCTTGGAACGGCGTCGCGTCCGCGGGGCTGCCGATGACACGAGTGGTCGTGTCCTGAGCGACGACGTTTGCTGTGAAGTAGACCGTCGCCATCAAGTTAGGCTCGATGACGCTTCCATTTTCGGCAACATTTTGCAGCAATAGCGAACCGAACTCATCGATGATGCCCGATCGTACAGCGGTTCCGACGCCGGCGTTGGCATCAAAGTCGCTGTCAAAATCGACATCGAAATCATATCGCCCGCCACCGGGAACCGAAGCCGGGCTGATGATTCCGCTGTCATAAAGCATATCCAGGTAGGCGGCAAAGACGAACGTGTTTCCGTTAAAGGCGGTTCGCAAGTCTTCGACAAAGACTTGAACGCCGAACGTCTGGCCGGATCCCACGGTCGAAATCGGGGTTCCAAATTCGTTGACAAGTCCGAAGGAGATCTCAACAAGGTCGTCGTCGTTAGCTTGACCGATCGCCATCGTAACTTCCGCGACGCTGCGAACTCCGTCACCAGATACGATCAGGTATTTGAAGCTGTCGTATCCACTGGCGCCAACGTTCGCGTAGTAATCGATCGTGTCATCGCTCAGATCACCGGGAGTTCCGTTGTTATTGATCACGGCTGTTCCCAAAGTTGGGGCCGTCACCAATCCGAATTCTTGGATGAATCCCGTGTCGCCGAAGATGTCGTTTGCGAGGACGTCTAACTTATTCGGCTGGCTGCCCGCCTGGATCGTGTTGCCGACCGAATCCAATCCATTAACGAACGCGTCGTCAATCGCACTTGGGAAATTCGCCGAAGCGGGGAAGATCGTCAACTCCGTCTTGCCGAGACGTTGCTGGGCCGGCGTCAGAGCGACATCCTCACCGACCAAAATCGTTTCCGCGACAGGGCTATCCGCAGGGTCAGCCGCGAACAATGCGACACCCGGCGAAACGGCCGTCATGGTCAATGTAAACAGTTCTGCGGGATCCGTATGCTCAATCAAATTGACGTTCTGGATCGGCTGGACCGCACCGACATCGTTGATAATGCCGGGGATGGTTGCATCGCCGAGTTTGAAACCACCGCCTTGGAAGTTTTCGCCAAAGGTGATGTCAAAGGCAAACGTATCCGTGTTGATCGTGTCGTTCGTGCGGACCAGTTCGTCGGTGTAAAGCAAGTCAAGGAACGCCGACGCAACGCCTTCGGGACTGAAGTTCGGGTTATTGAGTTCTTCGACAAACACTCGAACGAAGAAGGGCTCGCCGACCTGAACGCTGGTAATCGGAAGGTTGTTGGTGACGTCGAAGATCCCGATCGTGAAGTCGACCAAGTCATCGTTGAGTGCACCAGGTTGCGAGTTGACCGTTACCTGGGCAGAGCTGATCGATCCGTTCGCGTCCTCGATGCTGTAGGTGAACTGCTCCGTTCCGGCGAAGCCGGGCTGCGGGGTGTAGCGAATGGTTTGGCCACCGCCTTCGAGAGAAACTTGACCACCTTGGTTGCCGGCCGTCACGCTTGTGATTGTCAATCCGCCGAAGGTACTTGGCACGTCGTTGTCCAGCACGTTCAAGGCGCGATTGGACGAGCCTTGCGGTATATCAAAGGTATCGTCGACCGCGATCGGAACGTTGGATTGGAAATTAACGTTGACCGCGACACTGGCGGAATACTGAGTTCCGGTCTGATCAACGACGACGTACTGGAATACATCGCGGCCGGTGAATCCGTTGGGTGGTGTATATGAAATCGCACGCCCGCCTTCAATAATCGTCGCGGTTCCCTTGGTACCGGTACGGTTCAGCGAGACGATGGTCAGCGTGGTGATGCTGGTTTCGAAATCGTTCGCCAAGACATCCAAACGGTTTGACAGCGAGTTTCGTGAGACGGTAAAGTTGTCGTCATTCGCGATCGCGGCCTGCTGCAAGATGTCGAACTGGTAATCTTCAACCTCACCGACGTCCGCTTCACCACCGACGCCCAGTCCCGCGGTCGGGCTGTATCGGAAACGAGCGAATGTTGATCCGACGACGGCATTTGCGGGAACGTTAACGTTCAGCGTCGATGTGCCCTCACCCAGGGAAATGTCTTTGAATACCTGTTCGGTCGGGTCGAAGGTTCCACTGGCGTCAAAGTCGATCCAGCCCTGCAGGAATGCGTTGTCGCCGGTGGTGTTGCGAGTAACAACCGAAATGGTTGCTGTCCCACCGGGGCCAAGAGGCGACAACAATTGCACGCCGTCTTCGTCATCGATGTTGTTTAGGTCATCGCCCAGTGCCGTGTTCGTCGGGATACCATTGGTTTCACGGTCAACGAGGGCTCCAAGTCCGAGCGCATTGCTGATGCCGTGACTCGGCCCGTTCGCAGCAACCGTCGTCCGATAGGTGTCCGGAGCATCACCATAGTCGCGCGAGGGTAGGTTGCCGAAGTTGTAATTGTCCGTCAGCGCGATACCGTTGTAGACAACGATGTGCTCGCCACTGGCTGGGAACGTTTGAACATAACCTGGTTCGACAACTTCCCGAATCGTGTAGGTGCCTGGGCCGGGGAAGTTGATCGAGTAATGCCCGTTCGAATCGGTGATCGCCGAAGGTTCTCCCAAGTCGGGACGATTGTCACCGTCAAGGTCCAAGTAAATGTAAACACCTTCGATCCCAGATTCAGTCGTGTCGAAGATCCCGTTGCCATTGACGTCGGCAAACTTCGTTCCCGTCACATCGGAAATGACCTGCGTGAATCCGAAGTCGACTCCGGTGTCCCCACCGGCGGCAAAACGAACCGTCGGAATTGTCGCTGCAAATTGCGGCGGCGTCTGGGCGATGATGTTGTATGTCGGTCCACCCGCCACGTTCAACGTATAATTACCGTTGCTGTCGGTAAAGGCAACCGGCTCGGTGGGATCAATGAACCCGTTCTGGATGATGTCAGCAAAAACGGTAACCCCCGCAAGACCGGGTTCGCCGAGGTCGTTTCCGTCACGATTCCTGTCATTGAATACTTTTCCAGTGATGCCCGAACCCACACGGCCCGTGGACAAGCTATACGCCAAGCTGTTAGGAGTGTCTTGGTAGCCGTACAATCCCTCGTTCAAACTGAATTGATCGTAGGCAAACTCCGAAACCGTGTCATCAATCGTTCCGAAGATCAAGTCGGGACCGACACCCAGACGGAATTCGTCTCGTCGTGTCCCCGGATCGTCCATGATCGCACCAACGCTGTTGCTGCCGTTCACGTGACGAAGTCCAAAAGTATGCCCGGCCTCATGAGACGCGGTCGTACCGATCCGACGGGCAACGGCGTCAAGAACACTGCTACCGTTCGAAATTGGGAAGATCGTCGATGCCTGCAAGAAGAAGTCGATCGGCAGAATCGCGTTTTCGCCCATGTCAAAATTGCCGACGTCCAGTGACTGTGCAATTCCGAGAATTCCGGTGATTCCGCTGTCAAGAACCGTACCGCCGATGAACATTCGCGTCACCAGCGGGTCATCAAGTGACGGCTCTGGATACAGCCCACGCGCAGCATCGCGGCTATTAAGAATCCGGATCGCAAAGTCACCCGGACGCCCCGTCGAATCAAAGTCGCCGTTTTGACCCTCCCGAACCACCGACTGGTAATCGCTTTCCACCTGTGCGATCGTCTTGTCAATCAGCTCGTTGTAAACAGCATCTGACGTATCCTGTAATCCCAGCAGTCCCATATTGGAACGCAAGCTGGTAAATCGAACGATGCCCAGTGGATTGGTACTGCCGGAGAACAGATTTGTCGGATAGAAGCCGCCTTCGAAATCGAGATAGAGAGTCTGTTGAGCACCGATCGGCAAACTTTCCGCCACCGGGCGATACACGCGAAGACCGGCGGTGTAGTTGACCGACGTGTTAGACGGCGCCAAGATCAAGTTGTAAGTACCGGTATGCGGAACCACCTGTGCCGCAACTGCGTTGCCGACCGTCATCAACGGGGAATTATCAGGGTGAATTAACCCCTGGTTGGTGTCTGTTCCGAACCAGATCGACCCGATCGACGCACGGGGGTTCATTGTCACACCGGCTGCCGGTGCTCCGTAGGTGACGGTCAAGTTCGCCCCGGCTCCCACGACTCCGACATCCAAGATATCGCCGGCACGAAGATTGAACGAATACGTGTCAACGTCGGTGCTAATGTTTCCTTGAGGACTGATGCTCAACGACATGCTGCCGTTAATGTCGATCGTGTCCTCTTCTCCAGCGCCAGTCCCCAACGGGATGAACTCCGCCGTGAAACGCGAATCATTAAGACCGCGCTGGCCTGATGTCTCAGACTCGTTGACGATAAACGCCGGCACCGTCCCAATGTTCCGAGGAATGGTCGGTGCGAAAAGATCCGTATCAATCGGCGAATTTGTGCTGCCCGCACTTCCCATCGATGCCAACAACCGACGACTTTCCAATCCCTCCATCAGCAGGCGACGACGCTGCTGTCGATTCTTACCGCGGCTTCTGTGAGTCTGCCTCTGGCGCGAACGCGAAGAATCGACAGTCATATCACCCTTCTCATTGGTTGAAGCATTCGGGTCTAGGTTATTCGATTTCATTCGTTGGATCATCGAGGGTCTCTACCAAGCGTGCCGGACTTTAGGCGCGGACGAAAGTGGGGCGGTTCGCGGATCGGTCGTACAGGAAACAGGCATCACAAAGTGTAATTCTGCAATACCCGGCTATCTATCTAATTCCATTCTCTCATCGGCTACGGCCTATCAAGCTGTACCGGTTGCCCGAACGCGGAGAAAACGCACGTTCGTATGCATCGGACAATCTGAACCCCGATCATTGCAAAATACGTAGTGCTCGCCCAATCAGAAGGATGGGAAAAATACGAAGTGTAGGACGATTGGATAAGGAATGGCTGCGATTCTAATTGGGCCGATAAATGTGTCAACGAATCGAGGCTTCTCTGACGCACAGCATTCTGGATGAGTTCCGGATTAATCTGAGAATATCCGTTAAAACTGGTGGAGAACGCGAAATTCATCGCCGGTTCAAATTCTTGGAATTCGCGTCTTTTCCGTTTAGGCAGGGCGTCGATTGTCCCTAAGATCCCAGCCAGAAACGGGTTAAAACTGGCCCTAACAGCGTCCCCCCCGGTCTCAGGGCACTTGCGACTTGGCGTGACGTGACAGCTGTCAAGCTACAATGCGGCTTTCCCCCCCAAACCGAAAGGATTTGTCTGTGCGATATTTCGTGTTGGCCTGCTTTTGTTTTTGCTTCGGCGAGATTTCAAACGCCCAGAACCCCAGATCAGCTGAACCGAGCCACACGATCAACCAGCGCATCAACCCAATCTGGACTGACGATTCGCATTTCAATTTCACTCGCCAATTACCTGACGGGTCCGCGGTCACCTACCACGTCGATGCCGCCAGCGGACAGATCGAGACGCTGCAGGAAGAATCGCGCACCGACGGGGACGTCGGACTGCGTGGCGGGCCGCTTCCCAGGTCGCAGTCGTCGGCGTCGGAGACGAACCAAGAATTCATCAATGCATCCCAACAGCACGTCCGGTTGTATTGGATTGACACACAGGGCAACCCGGTTGGGTACGCAAGGCTCGCACCGGGGCAATCCTATTCACAACATACATACGCCGGACATGCATGGATGGTGAAAGCAGATGACGGGACTTTCTTTGGCAGCTTAATTGCTCAATCCCCTTCGATCCCGGCAAAAATCAGTCGCACGTTTGATCTGCCACAAGAAACGGGCCGGCGTGATCGCCGAGGCCGCGGCCCCCAGCAATCGCCTCGTTTATCTCCGGACGGTCAATCCGAATTCAGGCAGCACGAAAGTGGGCTACAGCTTCGACGCGTCAGGGACGAATCGTCCGAGTGGATTGAGTTGAACGTCGGCGACACCGCGGGCCAAGAAATTGTATCGCCCACTTGGTCACCGGATGGTTCCGTACTGGCGGCATGGAAACTGACACGGCATGAACCGGTCGACGCCGTGACCATTGAATCGTCTCCCAGCGGCGGCGGTCGCGCGATCGTGAAACGCCATCCGTACATGCTGCCGGGAGACCCGATGGATGAATATCGACTGATCGCAATTGATGCTCATACGGGAAAACGCATCGACGTAGAATTACCGGTCATCGATTTTGGTCGACCGCGAATTCGCTGGTTCGGCGAACATCGCATCGCGATCGAAAAAGTCGACCGCGGACATCAACGCGTCCGGTTGTTCGTCGTCGACCCGGTATCGCGCACAACATCGACGGTCATTGACGAAAGGTCAGACTCATTTATCTGGAGCTCACATGGCCCGCACGTTCCACTGTTCACGTTCCTAAGCAATTCCGAGCAAGTCATTTATTCCAGTGAATGCAGCGGATACCGGCACCTCTATTTGGTTGATTTGAAAACCGGGACCAGTGATTCAGCGGACAGTGATTCAGTGGACAGTGATTCAGCGGACAGTGATTCAGCGGACTGGCGATCCAATGCGATCACCTCTGGCGACTGGTTGGTCCGCGAAATCGTGCACGTTGATGAACAGGCAAGAACGATTGACTTGCTGGTCGGGGAATATTACGACGACCAGGATCCCTATCATCGGCACCTCGTTCGTGTTGCAATGGACGACGCATCGGTGACTGCCGTGACGGACGGAAATGGCGATCACTCGGTGCAATTTTCACCGAACCGACAATTTGCAATCGTCACACACAGTCGCGTCGACTCGCCGCCGGTGCATGAATTGAGAAGAATTGCCGACGGAAAGCTGGTCACGGAATTAATGCGTGCCGAACGCCTAGCGACAACTCGCATTGATGAAAACGCCCCAGTTGATTGGTCGCTTCCCAAAGTCTTCCATGCACCCGGGCGCGATGGAAAAACCGAAATCTGGGGTAACCTGTATTTCCCCGACGACTTCGACGCAGAATTGCGAGACCATTACCCAGTCATCGAAGCCATCTACGCCGGGCCGCACGATTCACATGTGCCGAAACAATACTTGGACTCCAGTCGCTTTCGCGAGTTAACGTCAAAAGGATTTGTGGTCGTACAAATCGATGGCATGGGGACAGCCAATCGATCAAAGGCGTTTCATGACGTTTGTTGGCACAATTTGAAAGACGCGGGATTTCCAGACCGGATCGTATGGATGAAGGCGGCTGGAAAGCAATATCCGGCCATCGACTTGTCACGTGTCGGAGTCTTCGGAACGTCCGCCGGTGGCCAGAACGCTTGTGGGGCACTTTTATTCCACGGTGACTTTTACAAGGCGGCCTATGCGGCTTGCGGTTGTCACGACAATCGTATGGACAAGGCGTCTTGGAATGAGCAATGGATGGGATATCCGGTCGACGAACACTACGCCGCCAACAGCAACATTGAGAACGCCCACCGGCTCAGCGGAGATCTGTTCCTGGTCGTGGGAGAACTGGACGACAACGTGCCACCGGAATCGACGTATCGCTTGGTCGATGCGCTCGTCAAAGCGGACAAGAATTTTGAATTTTTGATGATCCCCGGAATGGGACACAGCGATGGAGGACGTTATGGCCGACGGCGAATGCGTGAGTTCTTTGTCGAGAAACTAAAACCATGAGCATCCGGCAGGTCTACAACGGCGAGATTGTCGCGAAGTAAATTCTGTCGATGTCGAAGTATTCGTCACGAGCGGCGAACAGTCCGGCGGTGCGAAGATGAATCTGGTTTCCGTTGCGACTGCGCCGAGTGGTTCCCGGCTGCCCAAGTGGCGTGAAGGTTTCGTCATCCTGTTCTCGAAAGAATATTTCGTACGCCCCACCAGCATCACCTTCGCCGGGATTGCCTTTGGTTTTATCCATTGCCAAGACAAACGTGACAGGCGTAATTTGCCGGGCCGGGAATGTCTTGGTCGAAGAAATGGATGTGCTACCGTCGCCGAATGCAATGCCGCTTAGAGTGACTTCATTGTCACTGGTGCGTCGAAGTAGCATCCCGGCGGTCTGGAAGTTGTTTTCGCCCTGAGAGCTGAATCCGAATCGTACTTCTTCGCCAATCGTCTTGCCGCGCAAGTTCCAGCCACGTACCTGGACCACCAAATAACCTTGATAGGTCAGATCGTAGCCCGAGACCCGGATCCTTGGCGACAGGTCCACATACCGATTCGCCGCCGACGTTTTGTTGCGGCGAATACGAAACACGCCGTCCGCAACGGCACAATCATCCAGCCCGCCGTCCCACACGCTTGTTCCGGCGACATTGGACGTTGCCCCAAGTAAGGTGCCGCCGGGTTCGTCGAACGTGAAATCGATCCCGATCGGCACCGCCTCCGGCTTGGGCGGATTTGGATCAAAAGAGTCTTCGCATAGCGTTCGAAGCGTTTCGGTGGCTCTTTGAGCGGCGGACTCGTGAATCCGCCGCAATGTTTCACCCGACGGCGGTGAAATTCGCCAGCGGGCCATTTCCAAATCGACTTGCCGCATCAGTTCTTTTTCGACATCAAGCAGTTTCCTGGTCGTCACTTGAAGACGCCGGGTGTCGAGTCGCTTGCCCGAGAAGTCGTAATGCGTCGAGCGAAGGCTCACGGCTCGTTCGCACAATTCACTGGCCCCTCGCCCGTTGGCCTGTGGTGCGACACCTCCCTGTTTTGCCCAGCATGGAACCGCGATCGTAAACATCGGCTCACCCAGCAACGTCCACATCGTTGTCAGCGTCGGAGACTCGCCCGGCTTGACCCCATGAAAGACGACCGCCGAGACGGTGTTGCAACGGTTAAGCGTTTTGCCGGTATTGATACTGGTCACCACCAATTCACCAGAACGCGACAATGGCGTAACAAAAGCGCTGGCAGGGCATCCCGCCACATCGCGGGCGACGGCGGTTAACAGGTACTGCAAGTTGATCGGACCGGAGGCGAGACGCCGGCTGCAAAGTTCGTCGGCGCGAGTATAACGCTCGATCGAATAAGCACTGTCGCGACGGGTGACGGGTTCGTCATCCGACTCAATTGCGGTCTCGCTGAAATTAGCCCGCACGATGTAACCGAGTGGTGCGTCGTCAGGATCATTGGCATCGAAAGCGGCATAACTGTTTGGCCCCACCTCGAACATCATCGCGCCGCCGTAGGCATCGATCACTCCGAAATTGCCTCGGGTGCTGCGTCCCACCTCGTTCGTGCGATCCAAAAGAGATTGAAAATCTTTGACACTTTTGCAAGTACGTAACGCTATTCCGATCAGCTCGCCGTTGCTGGGTCCGGACTCAACTGAGCTGGCAAGATCGCGGCTGACGGAATTCTCGATGCAGAAGCCGGCGGTATTGGTCCCCATCCGAATCCGCTGTGTGGCTTCGGCGTTCGCGACACCCACGAACGCGAACACCCCCGTGTCATCCCACAGCACTTCATTTTGCCGTTGCCACGCGTCTCGATTTTTCCACAGCAGCGGTCGTCCGTCCTCCGTCACTTTGCCGGAGACGACAACGGTGGTGCAGGCTTGGCAATCGGAGGCGGTGAACGCGAGTGTGGCGACCAGGATGGCACAAATCACAACCACCACGAAGGCCGTTGGACGACAAAATTGATAAATCCGGCGCATGCGTAAGCCCCAATGCTTTGACGTGTTTGTAAAGCTTACGTCGAAGGTTCCAGCGGGGTGGGAGGTTACAATGACCGAATGACAAAACCGACCAACAAATGGAAACGCCGCTTCTGGTTGCTCGCGATCGCTTGGGCAATGACGACCGTCGCGATGTCGTTCTCGTCGGTACGCGGTGTATTGATCATACCGCTTTACCAAAACGATCCCGAGGCACACGGTGAAATCGCCTATGTGATGGCCGACGGCGCCGCGTATTGGGAACGGCTATTGGCCGCGTCCGACCTTTATCATTGGCACCGAATCAAACAAATTTACGTGCTCGAAGAACTCGAGTCATCCAGCTACAATTTCGTCCGAGGGCAATCAGACACGCGTCTGCAACGGGCAATCGACTACCTCAAAATGCGTGGCGTTCCCGAAGATGCGATTCGTAGCGTCCCCATTCGGCAGAACGAATGGCTGAGTTCACGAAGTGAGGCAGCCGGTGTTGCCGCATTGCCAGTGAAATTCAACAGCATTGTCGTTGTCACTTCACCCCCGCACACGCGACGAAGCAAATTGTGTTTTCAGCGGGCATTTGCCGGGAATGCCGAAATCTCGGTGTATTCCGCGACTCTGCCCTCGCAAAGCGCTGAAACACATTTCCCGATCTGGATCGAATATGCGAAACTTGTGGTGTACTGGTTCTTCGCATAACGCCCACAATCACAACCAGAACGCGTCAGCGAGGGACCAGCCACAAAGCCATCCCGTCACCACCCAACAACCCAACTCCACCCGAAAACCATGAAATACCGCTCTCGATTGATCTGCGTCGCTTTCGTCGCAATGCTCGCAACTTTCTTGACCGCCCATCTGAACGCTCAAACAGGCGGCCTACCGGCACCCAATTCGAAATCCACAGCCAATGCCGACGTGGTCCCCCAGGCTGCTCTGTTGACCGAACGCGGACGGCAATTGGCCGAGGAGTTGAGAATGCTAAAGCGGAGCCGTGAATCGATGGGGTCAAAGCACCCGACGTTGCCGTTGATCAATCAAAAGATCGAAGCGATCACGGAACAACTGCAGGCGTGGGAGCCAGCAGAAAATCCATTTCACCCCGGCGACGAACAACAGAAAAAACCGCAAATCAACGATTACGACCTTCGCCAAATGGTCATCCAGCTGAACAAACGCGTGGAGATGCTCGAAAAACGCGTCGCAGAACTGGAGAAATAAGACGACTCGCCATCGCACAAGAAAGCTTCGCCGCGGCAGTCCGAAAGCCGCATCAGTAAATTTGTGCGTTGGTCGGCACTTATTTTGGAAAAACGTACTTGTGTTAAAGATTGCGGGTTAGGTAACCGATACCAGCTGGGAATCCATTCTACGTGTAGCTCCTCCCCCCCAATAATGTGCGATGCGTTGGAACCTTGCCTATCGCACTCTGTTTCACGACCGCGGCAAATTAATTGCCGGGTTGGTCGGGGTTATTTTTTCCGTCGTTCTGGTGAACATCCAGGGTGGTTTGTTTTTCGGGCTGATTCACAAAGCAAGCATGCTGGTCGACCGCAGTAACGCGGACATTTGGATCGGCCATCGCGGCATGCACAATGTCGACTTTGCTCATCCTATCCCCGAGCGGTGGCAATATGTGGTCGCGGGAATCGATGGCGTAGACGAAGTTCAACCATTGAGGGTTGAGTTCGGAGAGATGTCGCTTCCCGGCGGCGGTTACGAGAACGTTGTGCTGGTCGGTATTCCCGAAACCACGGACCTTGGGCGAGCCTACAAAGTCGTTGACGGGCCCGATAATCCGCTCGACTTGAATGATTCAATCATCGTTGACCGCTGTGACAGCGAAAAACTTTTCGGACCTGACGTCGGCGAACTACGTGAGGTGAATGGCCGTCGAGTGCGGGTGGCGGGCAAGAGCAATGGAATTCTCAGTTTTCTGGTGACACCGTATGTCTTCACCAACTACGAGAACGCGGTTGAGCTGACTGGTTCAGACCCCTCCCAAACATCGTATTTGCTAGCACGCGTGAAATCGGGCGCGGATTGCGGTCGAATTTGCCAGCAGATCAAACAGTTGCTTCCGGACGTCGAAGCCATGACGTCTGACGAATATGCGAAGGTGAGCATTAATTTCTGGATGACCCGCACCGGTCTGGGGCTTAGCTTCGGCGCCGCAACGATGCTCGGGTTGCTGGTCGGGTTGGTGATGGTCGGCCAAACACTCTATGCGATGGTCCTTGATCGGATCAGCGAATACGCCACGCTGCGAGCGATCGGACTCAGCGAACGTGAGCTAATGTCGATTCTGGCATTCCAATCTGCTCTTGTCTCTTCGATCGGTATTGCCATTGGAATGGTGATTACCGTCATTCTAAAAACGTTGCTCAGCACGCCGCGGGCAACGATCGAAATTCCTTTCGTGCTTTACGTTGGCTGTGGAGTACTCATTTTTGCTATCTGCTTGTTTGCTGCCGGATTGCCCTACCTGCGTGTTCGACGCATTGACCCCCACACTGCGTTGCAATCATGACGACACTTCATCAAAAACTTCCACAATCGCCTCCGCCGATGCATCAGTCCACCGCTGTCGACAACCGCGTCGGGTCTCGTGCTGAAACCGTCGGCATCGCGCTGCAGGCGAAATCGATTGCAAAGTCTTATGTCATCGGTGGCCAATCGCGACCTGTTCTGGACGGTATTGATTTCCACGTGGACATCGGAGAATGTGTTTTTTTGGCGGGACCTTCCGGAAGCGGAAAAACAACACTGTTGTCGATCTTAGGGTTGCTGCTGACGTCTGATTCCGGAGAACTATTCTTGCGTGATCGCAGGGTTGACGGATTAAGTGAAGTGGAGCGGACGATGATTCGCCGCGAGCGAATCGGTTTTGTGTTTCAACGATTTCAGTTGATCAATGGACTGACCGCCGAAGATAACGTCTCGATTCCGTTGACGATGGACGGTGTTCCAATGCGTGAGGCTCGGGAACGTGCCGGCGCATTACTGAGCCGGATGGGACTTGCCGAGCACCGCCAGGCGTTGCCTAGTTCGATGAGTCCGGGGCAATGTCAACGTGTTGCTTTAGCGCGAGCCGTCATCGGGCAACCCGAATTGATTCTAGCCGACGAGCCGACTGCGGCGTTGGACGGCAAATCGGGGAAAGCCGTGATGGAGCTACTACGCGAATTGACCACTGAATTCTCCAGTTCCACCGTCGTTGTGACGCATGATCCTCGGATCTATGACTATGCCGACCGGATTTGTGAAATGGAAAATGGGAGGTTCAAATGAAACAACTCATTTTTGCGGGAACGTTGGCTGTCGCAGGGACCGGTATCTTGATCGTCGCTGATCAACACCAGAAATCCACAAGCCGCTCATCGGTTCGCCCGGTGTTGGCGTCACAACAATCGCATGCCAAGCCGACGGTGCACGCTGCAGGTCGCATCGAAGGCGCGACAGAAAACGTACTGATTCGCCCACAATTTCCGGGCCGAATTGAATCCGTCCCGATCGCCCGTGGGACGCTCGTCAAACGCGGGCAATTGCTGTTTCAAATCGAATCTCGCCGTTATGAAGCCCAGCGTGATCTGGCGTCCGCAATGTTGTCTGCTGCTCAAGCGAAGAGAATGCGACTGGTTGAAGGTGCCAGAGACAGTGAAATCGAAGCGGCGAAACAAGATGCCATCGCGGCAGAAGCCAAGTACGAAAGTTCAAGAACTCGATTCGAACGCGCAACGCGATTGTTTGACAACAACGCGCTCAGCTCGCAAAGCCTGGAAGACTACCGTGCCGAACGAGATACGCTTTATGCACTATTGCTGGCAGCTCGAGAGCGACTGTCGACGATAAAAGCAGACCCTCGCGTCGCCGATTTATTGGCCGCCGACGCAGAGATTGCATCTGCCCAGGCCCAATTAAAAATGGCGGAAATCGACTTAGAACGTTGTTCGATTCTGTCGCCTTGCGCCGCGGTCGTGCTGGCGGTTGATGTTCACCCGGGTGAATGGATCAGTCCCGAAATGCCGGACCCTGCGTTGGTTCTTTCTAATACAGAACGACTGCGAGTGGTTGCCGATATCGATGAGCGTGATGCGTTGAATGTCGCTGGCGGGCAGGCATGTCAGGTTACAACCGACGCGATGCCTGGTGAAATTTTTTCGGGAGTGGTCGCCGAACTCGAACCGCAGATGGAACCCAAAAAGATTTACGGCGGATGGGCAGGCGAAAGAAACGAAACTCACACACGTCGTGTTTGGATCAATTTGGAAACCAACAGATCGCTGCCGGTGGGATTGCCGGTCGAAGTCATGATTTCTGCAGCGACGTCATGACACGTTGGCTTGGCCGCGTCCTGGCTATGGAAGCGCCGGCAACTCAGCCTCTTTGAATCCAAGGACGATCGCACCGTCTTGTCGATAGTTGGCGGGCGTCAGGCGATGAAACGTCTGGGATCTCGATCGGGCCGACGACCACAACACGGACCAGTGGGGGCTGATTTCACGTATCCACGGAAGATCACCCGTGGCAAGCTCCGACAGTTCGTCGACCGATGTATTCCCTTTAATGTCCGAAACGTACAGCAAGGGATCGTCCAACGATTCGTATCCGACATAGGCGTTGTCTTCGCCGCGAAGCACAACGGGGTCGTTGTCGCTGGCCAACGCATCCATGCCAACCAATTCGAACTGGGCCTGGCCTTCGTCGATCAGAAACACACACTGATCCGCTTCACGTTGGATCGGTACCGGATAAATACCCGACGGCCCCAACCGCATTCGCAACAGCCCCTGCGGAATTTCGGCGGTCACATTCGACATTGATACGCGGATGGGACTCGCAACCACCGCCGGACGTCTTGCACCAAAGGTATCGATCATCCGTCCGCTGATCGCCAACAGACCGTTGTTCCAGACCAATTGCAGGGCTGCTGCGTAGTCCATTTGAATAAAAGTCGCTTCCCCGCGGACGATCGCATTGTCGAATTGAATAGCAACCAAAGGCAGCGCGTTTTCGTTAGGGTTCAACACTCGCCCCGGCAAAGTTTCGGAGTCCGGCAAGGCCTGGGGATCGGTGATAATTTGGAAGAATGTCACCCCTTCGTGAATCGCCTTGTTGACAAGCGTAAAGGTGCAATCTTGAAAACGCGTCAATCGATTGTCATTGATGACAAACATTGATCCCCCATCGACTTGTTCCTGGGTCAATTCCCAATGAAAGTCAATGTTGCGAAACTGCGTTCGGTAGTTTCCGATATTCAACATCTCACTGCGGCCGATCGCCAGCGTATCGGGCGACACCATGCGAACAGTTGTTCGTCGTACGATGGATTCGAAAACCATGTTGTCTTGCGGAATCACCAATGGTCCGGTAACCAGTTCAGGTGTCGCCAGCTCGACGCGTCCAACTCCGAATCGCATGGCCAAGTCGATTGCATCGGCAAGACTTGCAACCAAGATCGCCCCGTCGTTATCTCGATCAACCTGGTCGACACGCATCGCCAACGCAAGCAAACTGGGCGCGACGATCCGAACAGCTTTAGGCGTCGGCAGATCCACGATCGGTGCGGGGCGTGTAGGTGTGTTTGCAGATGAACCTTGAATGCGTCCCGACGAATCGGTCGCCTCGGCCGCCGGGGAGTTCGCGCTCGCAATTGACCTGGCAGCCGTTTCACGACCATTCGTAACATTCATCTCACTAGACGAACGAACCAAGTCTTCACCGTCACGAATCGGGAACAGTCGCTCCTCGCCGTTGTCTTGAAAGCTCGACGCGCCATCGTCACCCCCGGGAAGCACCGGCACCGGTAAACGCAAGCCGAAGCTCGGGGGCCGTGCCGCCGCATTTGCCGCGTCTCGAAGATCAACGGGCCCATCCACCGACGCTCCCTGCTCACTGATCAAGCCGTTCTGATTGAGTGTCCCATTGGCACGCTCCTCTCTACTCATTGTCGCCGAATCCACGTTCAATGCCGGAGGGTTCAGTGCCGCAGGAGTCTCGGCATTCACGTCGGTATCACTTGCGTCCGAATCAATCAACTCAGACTCAGGCTGATTCTCGGGCGGATTGATGATCGAAGGAAACACGGCTGAAGTTGTTGCCGCGGTCCGCTTCAACGACGGAGGTCGGTTAATCACCCAACCCTCCCGTGACGCGGTCGATTGCAATTCAAGATAACCACCGATCATCAAAATCAGCACACCCGCGATCATCCACGGCAAGTGATTCTGCAATCGTTGTAAACCATCATTGCCAGCGGGTAATGTGACAACGGCATTCGTCTGGGCTCGTTTTAGATGGAAACGATAGGCCAGTTCGTTCAAGTCCGCCAGCAAGTCACGGGCATTCTGGTAACGAGCCTGGGGATCTTTGGCCATCATGCGGTGCATCACCGCCACCGCCTCGTCCGGCAAATCTTGGCGCAATTGTCTCGGATTCGGTGGCGGTGCATTGCCGTGACTGATCAACTTCTGCAACATCGTGCCGCCGGTGTACGGGGCTTCGCCCGTGACCATGAAGTAGAACGTACATCCCAGCGAGTAAAGATCGCTCCGCAAATCCGCATCGCGCGGATCAAATGCTTGTTCCGGCGAGATATAGTCGAACGTACCAAGCGTCACCCCGCTGGCAGTCATGTCTTCGCTTAGGTCCAAGTTATCGCTTCGCGCCAATCCCATGTCCACCAATTTCACCGAACCGTCTTCGGCAACCAAAACATTGGACGGCTTGATATCGCGGTGAACAATCCCACGCTGCGCTGCGTGGTCGAGAGCCTCGGCAACCTGCGAAGTGAATACGACCGCATCGTCAAGCGATAGCACGCCATGATGGTCCACTAAATCACGCAGGTTGGTACCGTTGATGTACTCAAAGACGATGTAATGCCAATCGTCGTAATTACCGGCGTCAAAAACTCGTGCAATGCGAGGGTGATCAAGCTTGGCCGCGTTTTGCGCTTCGTTCCGAAATCGACGCTGTAATTCAGGATCATGACCGACAAATGGAATCACCTTCAACGCGACAACACGGTCAAGTTGTTGATCGTGGGCGCGAAAGACCGCCCCCATCCCGCCACCGCCGATCAATGCTTCCAAGAAGTATTGATTTAATTGTTCGCCGACTAAAACCTTTGCGATGTCCGCGGGAGTCCGCCCGGTGTTCTCATGCTTTCGATGCCCTGAGGCGACCGCCTGCCGAATGACCGTTTTTGCCTCTTCCAAACTCGGCACATACTCCCCCTCGACCGCGTTCACCGGAGCAGATCGAGTGACCAACGTCTCGGTGACTTCGTCGCCCGTCCGTGACTCCAGAGAGGCTGGCTTCTGAGAATTTGGCTCCAGCGAATGCGACTTCGGTGACGTCAACGAGGGCGCTCGCCGGACAGTTTCGTCGCTTTCGATAGAATCTTGGTTGTCCATAGCCGGTTTGATAAGAAGCACGTCGCCAACGTCGACGCTCAGAGAAGAGAGACGTCACCTGAAAAATCCATCATTTCGAGCGTCTGTGCCGTTGGGCAATGTTACTCGTGATGAAATCCCCGGTCAACGAAACTCGTGTCCCGGTGCAGGCGGGGGGCTGAGGATTGTTCCGGTCCTAGCGTTTATCAACGGGCCAATACAGGTTGCCCCGCATTAATTCCCGACAATCCTCTGCCGGTTATCCCGGGTAAAAAACGTCGCCCCCAAACCCCGATCATTCTTTCGAGCCACCATCGCCGAACGATTTCCACTGAGTGTTCACCAAATTCGGCGGTCGATCGCCACGACAAACGGCTAGACAATTGTCAATCGCCAAAGTCCCCATTTTGGTCCGCGTCTGAACTGTCGCACTCCCCAAATGTGGCGCCAATACGACATTGGGCAGTTTGAACAACGCCGGATGAACAACGGGTTCATGCTCGTAGACGTCCAAACCTGCCGCAGCAATCTCACCGGCCTGCAGCGCCTCGGCCAGCGCTTCTTCGTCCACAACCGGCCCGCGAGCAGTGTTGATTAACGTTGCAGTCGACTTCATCAAAGCAAACTGCCGCTTCGACAATAAGTGGTGCGTCTGATCCGTCAACGCAACATGCACGGAAACGAAATCGCATTCTGGAAACAAGTCATCAAACGGGCGGTACTGGACACCCAGCTGCCGCTCCTCGATCTCCGAAAGACGCGTTCGATTCCAATACAGAATCTGCATGTCAAACGCTTTGGCCCGTTTCGCGGTTGCTTTGGCAATTCGACCAAAACCGACAAACCCGATCGTTGCCCCGCTGATCTCCGCACCCAACAACTGCAGCGGCTCCCATCCGCCCCACTTTTGCGACCGCACTAATTGATCACCCTCCAAGACACGCCGCGCCGAGCACATCAGCAAAGCCCAAGCCATGTCGGCGGTGCAATCGGTCAGCACCCCCGGAGTATTCGTCACCGCAATGTTTCGCTGCGTCGCAGCTTGGACGTCGATGTTATTAAACCCAACGGCATAATTCGAAACGACTTTCAGATTCGGATTTGCATCCATTACTTCGGCGTCAATCTGATCGGTCAACAAACAAAGCAGTCCGTCAACATCGCGAATGCCTTCGATAATTTCTTTCCGGCTGAGCGCCCGATCCAAGTCACCATAGGACAATTGAGATTCCGCTTCCAGACGCTGCATCGACGCCAGCGGAAGTCGACGAGTTAGAAAAATTTTTGGCTTCGACATTTTTCGTTCGCTATTTTGTCGCCGTGTAGGCGTATCGATTGGCTGGACTTTCAAACAGTCCGACGGAGTTCCAGGGCGCGATGATTTCCCGAACCGTGGAAATCACGCTTTGATCATCTTGGGATGAACGTATCACGTCATCACAACGGCGTACAGCGTCAACGAAACGGTCGTCACCTGCCTGCCAAAACACGGTCGGCACATCGCCCCCAGCGATACGTTCCTCGCAACCGATCGCCGCGGAAAAATACACCATACATGCCGCACAGAAACGCTGAAACGAAGGCATCGACCAATACGCCATGGCAACCATCCGATCAATCAGCATCGCTTCGTCCAAAACGGCGTTTCGATAGTCCTGCAACACCACCGCGGATTGCCCCTGCAATATCCACTCGGCTATCCGAGAGACGCCGGCCATGGCGTGCGCAATTCCAGTGCTATGCAGTGGATCGATGGTGACCGAAGCAGTCGGCAACATCACGCAATTGGGCGCCACAAGCGGGTCGAAGAAACGCTGCACTCGCGTGATCCGTAGAATCCCCGATGCAGGCGCCACGATTTCGCTGTCACACATGACCTGGTGCAACATGGGAAACGATTCGAAACGATTTGATAGTACTCGCACCGCCTCGGTTTCCACTTTCTGGGCCATCGCTGTTCCCGCGAGGCGCCCTTTGCCACCGATCGGCGCTGTCACTCCAACGCTGGTGATCCCGTTGTTCATCCGTAACATCCAAACCCATCCATCGTGAATCAAGTGATGCTGCGCGGCGTCATCGGCGTCAAACGGATCGTCGGCGCGCGAATCGTTGTGTCGCCGGTTAAACACTTCGGAAAACGATTTGACGTCGCGAAAATGAGCGAACGCCGCACAAGTTGATGTCCGCATTCGACTGGTGATCGCCGGGGTGCCCAGCAAGGCCGCCGAGACAGCTGCAGCACCGCTCGCGTCAACAATCAATTCCGCTTCGACAAATGCACCGGACTCAAGTTGAATCCGAGAGCGTCCGTCGTCGGCAAGTTTGATCGCCGTCACCTTTTCCGATTGTCTTGCTTGGACGCCAGAACCCACTGCTTTTTGAAACAAGTAAGAGTCAACTTCACTGCGATACCAATGCGTATCACGGCGCTGGTCGT
>JAGQPO010000296.1 GCA_020426665.1 Planctomycetales bacterium | reverse complement strand
CCCCCTGCGCATCCCATAGGGTCCCTCCAACTCTCGCGCCGACAACAGCCAGACGTAGCACAATACCTTGAACCAGAACGAAATCACGCTGCCGATCGCCGCCCCGGCGATCCCCAGAGGCGGAAAACCGGCCACGCCAAAAATCAGCAGCACATCCAAAACAACATTCAACAAACCGCTGGACACCGAGACCCACATGATCACAGACGTGCGTTCGATGCCGCTAAAGAAGCCACTTAGCGCTGACTCGATCACCAGCCCCAACCCGCCCAGCATCAACCAACGCATGTAAGTCGTTTCGGCGGGAATCAGATCGGGTTGTTGCCCAGCCCATCGCAACAGCGGTTCGGCAGCGATCGCTGCCGCAATAAACCACGGCAAAGTCATCAACGAAAGCCAAATCGATTGCCAAAGTAATCGGCCGATCTTGTCGCGTTCTCCGTTGCCGATCAATTGGCCGATCATTGCACCCGTCATCGATGCGGCTCCGATCGGCACACAAACGATGACCCAAAACAGGTTTCCTCCGGCCATCGATGCACTCATCGACACGCCATCGTAAAACATCAACAACGTGCGATCGGCGAACAAAACGATCGACATCATCCCCGTGCTGATCATCAACGGCAGCGCGACACGCAACACCTCCATCGAAGCGGTCCAAAGATCTGTCGGAACCGGCAGATCGTCGGTCGGATCGTTTGGCTGGTCCGGCAACACCGTCGGGTCGACCAACGAGTCGGCCATCTCGGTCACGAGTATTGATCCACTGGAACGCGCGAGACGACTGCGGCAATGATGACACCCGCAATCAATCCGCCGATGTGGGCGCCGTTTGCGATTCCGGGAACGAAAAAGATCATGAAGACCGTTGCCACCAACATCGTTGCGACGTTCGACGGCATCATGCGAATGGGGTACTTCGGCGACATCAGTGGGCGAATCCACAAATACCCGAACAACCCATAGACGGCCCCCGACGCGCCAATCAATCGCGGTGAACCGCCAAGCCCTTGCAGAATCGACGGCAATGCATCAGGCGGCGGCAACGACACATTAAACAGAGTCCCAAAGACGCCGGTGGTAACAAACAGAAGAGCCACAAACAGCGAACCTTGAAGTCGCTCGATCGCCGATCCAAGGAAAAACATCCCCATCATATTAAACGCCAAATGGAACGTATTGCCGTGCAGGAACATTGGCGTGATCAATCGCCAAACCTCGCCCTTCTTGATCGATACGTATGGGTCCTTGGTGACCGCATAGTCCCGCCAATCAGCAAACGACAAGGCCAGGTAAATCGTCTCTTCCGACGTCAACTCGCCGGGAACCTGTGACTCTTTCGGTTTACCAACGCCTGTCGAAAAACTGGCAATCACCGACAAGATGATGACCGAGATTACCACTGGGATCGATTGCTGACGAACCGGAAGCCCCATCAGCGATCCGCCGCCCGGTGACTTGGCTGCGACTTTCTGAACGAGGCGTTTTTTTCGCTTTTCCTCGGCGGCATTCTGTTTGCGAATTCGATCCGCTGTGCCGCCGACCTGGTATTTCGAGTCGTCGGGCGATTGCCGAAAAGACTCCAGCTCCTCTTTTGCCTTGCTCACATCAGCTTCATCGCGAATCCACAGGTTGCAAACACGGTCGGGCGTAACCGCAGGCTTGGACTCATCCTCGCCGCCGATGGTTTCCGACGCCGGCGGGCTCTCGTCGATGTCGACGGAGCACTCGATTGACAACGTGAACAAATAATCCGCAAAGCGTCTGGCTTGGTCTGGATCCGTTAAAGTGCCGATTCGGCGCATGCAATTGGTACAAATAAGTGGGAAATACGGTCCAAATCGTTCCAATCCGGACTCTCAGTGGGCTGTCGATTCTCAGTCAGACTTGCCGCGGGGGCATGTCTACCCGATACTATGACGGCTAGAGTCTTGGGCCGCTATGCGGTCCGGGAAATAGTCGCTTGTTACAACAGGTGACGACATGGATTTAACCCACGACAGGAATAGAATGTCGTGTTCCAGTCTGCATAATCAGTCTTCCTCCAATACCAGGTGACGCCCAGATGGCAGTCAAATTGAGTGAAAGAGCGGCCCAAGAGGTCCAACGGTTCCGAACAGAACACAATTTTGGCGAGGAAATGGTCCTCCGTATCGGCGTCGCCGGCGGTGGATGCAGCGGTTTCAATTACACGCTGAATTTCGACGAAAACTACGACGAAAAAGCTGATTCGAAATACGTTTGCCACGGTGTCGAATTGGTCGTCGACAAAAAAAGTGCCTTGTACTTGGATGGGACAACGGTCGACTGGTACGAAAGTCTAGAAAAACAAGGGTTCACTTTCGAAAACCCCAACGCCGTCAAGACCTGCGGTTGTGGCAGCTCCTTCCAAGCCTAGCCGAACACCCGGTTTTCTCTCGAAATGTTTCATTTGGCTGATCCGAGTCTACCAGACCCGGATCAGTCCTCTTTTTCCGCCACGCTGCCGGTTTACACCGTCCTGCAGCCAATACGCCGTCGAAGCGATCCGCAATCGCGGCGCGATCGCCGGTGTCTTTTGGGCGACCGTCCGAATCCTGAAATGCCACCCATTCCACCCGGGCGGACACGATCCCCCTCCGGAATAGCGACGCGGCTGATTAAAATCACTTTCAATCCAAAACGGTCTCAGCATGCGCACGATCCTGTTGATCTTTCTGGTGATCGCCCTGTCCGGAATGACCGGCTCGGATAACGTCGCCAAAGCGGAAATCGGTGACCCACAACTTGGAACCGACCACCCCTGGTACCCCGGCGAACTTGCGATCTCAGACTTCGGCCGTTTGTTCAAAACGCAAGCAGACGTTTACAGGTCCGTCACCGGTCGATCCGTCGAATCAGATGAAGACAAGGCGTTGGCGTCGTGGCTTTGGCGCAACACACACTTTTGGCATGGCGAAGCAGGCGGGAAAGACCTGTGGGGGAAAGGCCTGGGTCAGGGAGATGACCGACGGTTGCGCGAGTATTGGACAGGTTTGTTTGCTTACGGATTCGGACTCTGCGGCACCACGCATTCCCAGTGGACTGCTGAACTAGACGCACTTCTCGGTCACGCCCGAGGACGTGGTGTTGGAGCAGCAGGCCACAATGCATTCGAAGTGTTTTTAAAGGACACGGCCTACGGACCAGATGGTCGCTGGGCGCTTTTGGACCATGACTTGTCGACCGTTATCTTCGACAAATCGGGCCGGCGACTACTGGGGCTCGGTGAGATCCAACCGAACGTTGATCAATGGATCCGTCGCGATTTTTTGCCGGATCGACAACACGGCTGGCTAGTCTGTGGCCTGCACCCGGGCGACGGCGAATCGTATCGAAGTTATGCCGTCGCGGAATACTTGGCGGGATATGCCGGTCCGCCTCCGATGGTCCATTTGCGACGCGGCGAACGGATGCGACGCTACTTTCAACCTGGTCTGGACGACGGCAAGACGTTTGTGTTCTGGGGACGGAACTACAACACCGCGGGCATCCCCGGTCCCGAACGTTCACGCAGCTGGGTAAACCAACCTGACTTGATGTTCGGATCAAACAATGGCACCCCACATCGCGACGGACAAGTCCGCTTTGCCAACGTCCAGTATCTCTATCGCCCTGATTTCAACACTGGTGACTATCGCGAAGCGGTCGTGCGAGAATCTGATTCGGAAGTGATCTTTGAATTCAGAACACCGTATGTGATTGCCGCAACTCCTCCGAACGATCAACCGTGGGGAATTTATGATCAGGGCTGCAAGAACGGCTTGACGGTCCGCGGCGATGTCCCCGGTGAAGTGGCCGTTTCGATTGATGCCGGACGTCACTGGTCTCCGTCACAGCGGATCAGCGGACAACTTGACTTGACGGATCATGTCAAAGGACACGGACAGTATTGGCTTCGAGTCGGATGTTCGGCTTCTGATCTACGCGGATGCGACCTGCTGATAACGACAAACTGTCAAGCAAACGTAGCGGTTCTGCCAAGATTGAAGGACAACGGCACCACCGTGCGATACGAGGCTTCGAACCAAAAGGTCACATCGATGGGGCCTGAATGGGATTTGGCAAACTCGTTCATCACCGAAGGCAAGTTTGGCGATCCAATGGTGGAGATGAAGTCCACGCCCGATACTGAGGTGCGAAAGATCTACGCCGCTGCACATCTGGCATCGGGATCACCACCGGACCCCAATGTTCGATACCAAATCGAATACCGAGCGGCGGGTTCGACGAATTGGCACCCTGTTGTCAAGGATTGGTCGATTGTGCGTCGAGGTGACGAGCCGGGCGACTTCTGGTCACAAAGCCTGTGTTACGGAGCTTCCGATGTCGACATGCCGGCCGGCAAGTCGGTGTCCGTCCGGTTTCGAAACGATGGCAGTCGCCGAGTCTTGCGGGCCGAAGTCCACTTTGTTCAATCATTGCCCTCGTCCGACCCCGTTCGAGTGACGTATGCCTGGAGCGACTCGGTCGGTGAACATACCGAATCAACGCAATTTGATCAGGCGGGAGAGTGGAAGATTGGTACCGCATCGAATGTGCAAACTCATTGGGTCGAAATGACGCCTGCGCCGCGACCAGTTGTGCCGTGACCAATCGTGATTGACCAGTTGTGATTTGTGATCTGGTACACTTGATGTTGGACCACTGGACGATCGCACCGGGGTAACACTTGGGCCATCCGCTGGAACCATCCCCTCCCCGGTTGGTCGCTTTTCTTCTCTTCTTTCGATGAGTGCCAGAAAATGGTTGACTATGAAATGGATCCGCCAGGACTTTGTGATCGCTGTCTGAAGGAATTAGTCAGTGGACGCGGCGAATTTTATGAAATCGACATCGACGCCAGGGTGGATTCGTCGCCTCCCATTTTGGACGCACCCAACCAGCTCAGCCGAGATGAAATGGATGAGCAGTGGGGCAAGGTGATCGAACAACTCGAATCAATTCCCCAGGTCGACGCAGAAAACCAGGTGCATTGCAGACGACGGATCCTGCTTTGTTCGCCCTGTTTTCAAACTTGGATCGAAAACCCAGCCGGTGGCGACTGATACCGACGGCGATCGCTTCGAAATTAGCCCTGTTTGAAATCTGCCTTGCTTCGAAATCTGCCGGCACCTATGAACAAGCACCGGTGTGTTTCACGGAGTAAAAAGTGTTTTGCTAGCAAGTAGAATGGAATCTGCCAATGGATCGAATACTGCCTTATTTGGTGACCGGGTTCATAAAGCTTCTTCGCGTCACGTGTCGTGTGCGGGCGATTAATGATTCGCGTGACGCGCTGCGTGCGGCGGGCCAGCCGTACATTTATGCAGGGCTTCATGCACAGCAGATCGCGATGGTGGTACATGCCGAACCGGGTTCTGGTGCGTTGGTCTCGCGCAGCAAGGACGGGGATTTGATTGCCCGCACGCTTGAGAAAACGGGTGCAGTTCCGATCCGAGGGAGCGGCGGAGAGAGTCGCAAAGGCGGGGCGGCGGCATTACGAGCGCTTGTCAACCATGTTGCGGGAGGCCGGCCGGCGTGTTTGGCGGTCGACGGCCCCAAGGGTCCGCGTGGTGTCATACATCCCGGCGTCGCAATGTTGTCCCAGAAAACCGGCGCGCCGGTGCTGGTGATGGCGTTGGTCCCCACGCATCGGATTGTCCTTTCCAAGACGTGGGATCGCACGCAAATCCCCCTCCCATTTTGCCGAATCGACGGCGCATTCGGTGACCCGATCTATCCACGTGACGGCGAGTCGATCCGGGAGTACGCCCAGCGGATTCAGGACGAGTTGTTGCGAATGGAGCGTCAGTACGACCCCAAGGAAGCCGCCATCACACAAGCGGCATCAAGCCAATTCGAAACACCACCGTCAGCCCAAACGAAAGCAGCGGCCTAAGCCCAAAGCAAACCCCCCCGGGGACACGGCACTTCTACGTTGACAGCAAAACGCCCACCGGGGACACGGCACCTGTACGTTGACAGCAAAACAACAAACCCACCGGGGACACGGCACTTGTGCACCCACCGGGGACATGGCACCTTTGCATTGATAGCAACTCGTACGGGCGTTGCTCGATAGTGCCATGTCCCCGACGGCCACCGGGGACACGGCACCTCTACCTTGATAGCAACTCGTACGGACACAGCTGCATAGTGCCATGTCCCCGACGTGTACTTGCAATTGCTTTCAAATCTCAGATTTTGGATTTGAAATTTCCGACTCAAAATAAAGGCTCTTCCGCCAAATCTGTGGGTG
>JAGQPO010000295.1 GCA_020426665.1 Planctomycetales bacterium | reverse complement strand
TCGCCGTGCATCATTCCCTGTGGGGTATGTTTGCGATTCGCAAAGGGCCATGGAAAATGATCCCACAGCGGGGCTCGGGAGGATTCACGCGGCCACGCGAAATCGACCCGACTAAAGAAGGCGGTCCACCGGGGCAACTCTACAATCTCCAATCCGATCCCTCGGAAACGAAAAACCTGTGGGACGCCCATCCTGAGATTGTGGCCCAGTTAACCAACCTGCTCAACGACATCCGCGCGGAACAGTAGATGTGGAATCGGCTCTTTATTCTCCGCGCCAGTGTCCCGTCAGGATTGGAGTTGAGTTAGGAAAATAGAAAAGGGGCGTGAGGATCAGGGAGTTCAGTTGCAAGATTTCCGAGTTCCCCATTACCCACCATCCCTGTCTCTATTTTCCTACCCCCAATTTTCCTACCAAACGTCTCTTCATGCTCCCGCTATCCCCGCCACCACAACTTGCTCAACGCGGCTCGCATGCTGGACCGCGATTTGACACCGAGACGAGGACACTGCGAGCGTTAAAGCTCGAGTCGTCTTAAGAAGGCCTGTTCGAAGCGACCCAAATCCTGGCCGTCGACGTCGCCGTCGCCGTCGAAATCAAATGCGGCATCGAATCCGGCGTCGCCGAGGCTTTTCATAAACGTCGTCGCGAATCGCCCATAGTCCTGGACGTCGACGTCGCGGTCACCGTCACTGTCTCCGAACAAGCGGAAGAACTCGTCCACGCGTGGTGTTCCGGCCAGGCCATCACGATCGCCGTCCAGCAATTTGCCGCTTTGTGATCGGACGTGTGAGTCAAGGATCGTCAATGTGTAGTTGCCGTCCCGCAGTGAACCGGAATCTTCGACCAGGTCCGTTCCGTCGGTGGGATCGAGGAATGTGAGCCTGGCTGATGTTTTACCGTTTGTGTGTTGAATCTCCGCTTGGACACCAATCGACGTCCCGTCGGAAGAGGCGACTTGAAAGGCGCCGTCATCGATCGTCACAACGGAATCGAACAGAACGTCAATAAATCGCACCGAGCTGTGGTCGCCGTCTTCGTTGATCGAAACCCATTCCAGTCGCGGCGCCGGCGTTTCGTCAATGTCGTTGATGGTGATCGTGATGATTGCGGTGTCCGATAATCCGTCCTCATCTTTGACTTCGACTTCCAACGTCATCGAAGGTCCCGTTTCAAAATCCAACAAGGCGCCGTTTGCAACGGAGATTTGGCCGCTCGCCGGATCGATTTGGAACGCGTCGCGCCCGCTGCCGCCGATGATCGAAAACGTCAGTGTGTCACCTTGATCGACATCGGTCGCGATGACGTCGCCGACAGGTGTAATGTCGGGACTGTTCTCGTCAATCACAAACGCCTGGTCGACCACGGAAGGATGTTCATTCAGGTCGTTAACGATTAATGTGAGGGTCTTGCTAAATGACTTGCCAGCGAAATCAAACACATCGATGTCCAGTGAAACCGACGGCTCGGATTCATAATCCAAGGCTACTCCGTCGACTAATTTCAGTGTTCCGTTGACCACTTCAAAGCGGTCATCGCTGACGGTGAAGCGGAAGACATCATTGAGATCTGGATCCGTGACCGACAGATGTCCGATCATCGCGCCCGCCGTGTTTTCGTCGAAGCTTGCGCTGTCGATTGAAATGTCGGTCGGTCCGTGATTGGTGCCTTCGAGCGTCACTGTCAGCGACGATCCCACTTCTGCAATTCCGTCCGAGACGACATAGGGTATAACTTCGGAAAGGGTTTGCGTCGCCAACAATCCACGGACTTCCGGGTTGGACATGTCGGCGCGATAATTGAACGAGCCGTTGCGATTCCAGGATATCGTACCGTACTGTCCGATAAAGTCTTGTGAATCATGCAATCGGTCACCGAAGCGGACGACGGACAATGAGGCTGAAGTGTCGATGTCACTGTCGTTATCCAAAACATTCCCACTGCCGGAGACCGACAGGGGTGTGATTGGTACCGACAAGGAATCAGCTGCCGGGACTGGATCATCGTTCACTCCGTTAATCGTGATCGTTAGCACCGCATTGTCTGACGCAAAAGCATCGTCGCGGACGGTATAGTTGTAGCGATCCGTTCTCGATTCACCGAAGGCAAGTTTTTGAATGTCGGCGATGGAACTTGGGTCATACAGGTAGGCCCCGTTTGGTCCGTCGGTCAGCTGAACGCCAAGCTCCGACAACGGATTCATCCCGACTTCAAGGGTATCAAAAACTCCCGGATCGAGATCATTGGCCAGCAAATCATTGTCTGTGAACTCCAACGTCTTGTTCGCGTCGACGGTGAAATGATCATTCGCTGCGACCGGAGCGACGTTATCAATTGTGACCGAGATCGGGACGGCGTGATGAACACGACATTCGGAATCGGTACTGGTCGTCACCGACAGTAAGATTTCGAGGGTTCCGTCACCGGGTGGCGTGACGGAGAAATCCAACGCGTTGCCGCTGGTTTGCCATACGGGCTCGTGGGCAGATCCTCGATACAACGTGGCCGTCCACGCCACGACGTCGTCGCCAAGGTTGATTGGCAATGCGCTGTTAACCGAAAATTCAAGTGTGCCACCTTCATCGGCGGATGCGACCGCAGGCGTGATTGCGATCGCCTGTTCGCCGACCTGCAAGGTTGACGTCACCGGTTCGCTGCACAAGACGTTGTCAAGTGCACAAAGTTCTGCCGTTGTCGGGGCGCTGGTCGGATCGGCACCAGCGGTTTCAAAGATGTCAACGACGATCAACTTAATCTCTTTCATGCCCGTTGCTGTCGGCGAATACTCTTTCGTGGGCTGGGTCAAATCATTCACCGGAAAACTGACGATGGATTCATCATCAGCGAACCAGTGGTACTCTCGACGTACAATTTCGTTTTTGCCACGCAGATCGCCCGCCGGGGCGACCGGCGTTGAAAACTCACCGCTCAGTGTGACGAAATCGCCGACTCGCAGTCCGCCGCTAAATCGATCCCGTGTGGTGTTCGCAGGCGATACGAGCTGCCCATGATTTTTGTGGCCGCTTTGATCGATGACCTGGTTGTCTCCGTCCAATTCGTTCAGTGCCCACCATCCGGTCAAGCCTTGCGAGCTGCGGATTTCGACGGCATCATCATCGCGGATCTGTTCCGCAGTACGAACCGAATTCCAAATCTGGACGTTGTCGAGCGATCCGGTCAGCCCGCTGCCGACATGGACATATGACACGTTGAGCGGGACATAGCTCGTTTGCGGATCAATCGGCAGCCCGCGAACTCCGGCCGATTGGCCATCGACAAACAATTCGGTTTGGCCCGTTGCCGCATTGCGGACGATTGCGATGCGCCGCCACTGGTTATTGCTCAAGGGAGCAGGCAAGGCAAAATCGTGGGCCACAAGGTTGGGAGATTGCCCAGTCGCTTCCGCAAAGCTTTCGATACGAACGACGCGTCCGCTATCCGTCAACGAGACTCGCATTTCGGTCTGGCTGGGTGAAAACGCATCCAACAGCACCTGATCGGAATCAACATTCGTACGGATCGAAAACTGAACGGACAGGTCGCCGGTGCCGTTGAGCGTCGAGTTGAGCGTCGATCCGGGCAATTCGATGCCAGGTCCGTCGTCAAACGTCAACCAACCGTTAGCCCCATCGCTGATCCGCGCGGTGGGGATCACGTCGTAGTCCGCGGACGGGAAACTCGATTGCCCGCCGTCGGAGTCAGTCACGGTCAACTGGACGCTGTAGCGACCGGAATACTGCGGCGTGAAGCTGAAATCGATCTTGTCGGACGATTCGACAGCTTGACCGTTGTTCGTGGTGACTTCCCACAGGTAGGAAAGTTCGTCTTCGGCGCCATCGTCGCGCACATCACGGGCGGTCAATTCAATCGAGTCGCCGACATAATGCGGCCCGGCGATGGGGTCGGCCGCACCCGGGCGGTAGGGAACGACATTATTGACCTCAAATGTTGTCACACTGCGATCAAACCCGCCGTCACCGTCGCTGGCTGTGACGGTCAGTGTGTAGATTCCGTCGTCGGGCAATCGATATGTCGTGTCGAGCGTATGCGGCGTGTCCGACGTGAATTGGGGTACAAAACTGGCATCGGCAAGGTAGAGGGACTGCACCTCTGTTGGGTTTAACGCTCGGTTGTAGAGATAAACCTCATCTAGAAATTCCGCGAACCGCTGATTTGAGGTGTCACGGTTACCGATCGACGCAAAAAGGCCATGGACGTGAACGGGGCTTGTACCAACCAATAAACCGTCGATGTAGAAGCTGGTTTTGCTCCCATCGCCCACGACCGTGAGGTGGTGCCATTGATCTGCCCAACCAGGAACATCGACGATGTACCCACTCTCTTGAAATGCACCGTTCCAAACTCCAAGCTTGTTCGTGCTTCCCTGTACCAATGCCTGGTGGATGCTCGAACCACGAAAGAACAACGTGTTGAATGAGTTGGAGTCTATATTCTTGAACCAAGCCGCGCCGGTCCAGGTCGCTGACGCGTCAACTGGCGAGTCTATCTTGATTGACGAAACGTTGGTCGTAAAATTTGCTGCCCTCCCGGAGATACCGTTCTTGGATGTGACTACACCGGGAAAGTTAGTGGAGATGTTCGAGTTGCCACTCTGATCGGCGCCAATTGCGGTTGGATCATCGAATGAGTAATGGAGGATCGCACCGGCAGGAACCGAATATTGACTTGCAGGCGATACAATTCCATCTAACCTTGCATCGAGCCCCAACGGGCCACGATCGACAACAATGCTCCCATTCCCTTCGTCAAACGGCAGATAGAGCCGCATCGTTGAATCGTTCGTTATGATGTTGCCTGAGCGAACCTCGGCGATTTCATCCTTCGTCAACGCCCGATTCCAAATGGCAAATTCATCCAAAGTTCCATGGAGTGCTTCGTCAGCTTCGAAACCGCCGCCGACAAAATCTTGATCCTGACCTAGGAGCAATCCTCCGTCGGCGATCGAAAGCGCCGCACGACTCAGATCCGGCAGACTTTGCGGATTCACGAGTTGGTCGTCTCGGCCGTCTCGATAGACCGTCAGGGACTCGGCTCCGCTTTGCAGATTTCGCACGATGGCAAAGTGATGAAAGCCATCATCACTTGCGGGAATGGTCCAGTCGATCGGCTGCCCATTGACGACCACTCTCAACGTCGTCGAATTCAGCAAGGCAACGGCGAAAGCGTTCTCTTCGTCATCGTTTGCACCGCTCAGGATGGTGTGCGCATTGGGATGATTGACGTCCAGCCAAAACGCGACCGTCAAGTTAGTCGCACCATCCAGGGCCTCGTGAGAAATCGCCAATGCATCGTCGTCAAACGCCAGCGCGTTTTGAATCAAGCTTGTCGTCTGCCCGGCCGGATCGGTGACGGTCACCGCTGTGACAAGATTTGGGATATCGGACGGGTTTGCGTCAGAGATCGTAATCGTGCCCGCCGCCGTTTGGCTGGGCAAACCCTCGTTGATCAGGACCACGAGTTCGGTCGGGGTGGCGGTTCCGATCGAAAGGGTCTGTCCCTCGTACAAATCGACGCCACCTATGGTGGCGTCAAAACTGGGAACGGAATCAATGACCGGAGCGACGTTGGCCGCGGTTGGGACGATGATTGGGAAACGCTCGCCCTGAACCGTGACGAATGAGATACCTTCGGTAGCAGCCGTGAAATCAATCGACGATGACGTGCCGCTGGCCGTGCTGGCGCCAGAGACATTCCAGGAGGTTGAGTTGGTAAACGCCACCCAGGCGGTCCCGTTTTGCAGTGTTGCCGAACCACGGCGCGTACTTCGGTCCGCAGCGGTATTGCCGCGGTTCTCGTTAAAACGATAGTCAGCCGTGACATCGGGACCACTGACATCCAGCGTGCCGTTCATATTTGCGACAATTTCGGCGTCCGAAAGAGCGCGATTGAAGATGCGGGCACTGTCAATCAGTCCATCAAAGAAATCGCTGGGAATCGGTCCGTCACCAAGGGTCACGTTAAGATTTCCTGCATAATTTGTATGCCCAGTTGTCGCAGCATCGAGCTCACCGTCAATGAAGATCGCTTGCTCGCCGTTGTTGAAGCGGAAAGTGACATGCACCCACTGACCGGCTATAAGATCGGCATTGCCAACCGTGCTATTGGCGTAGAAGTCGTGGCGCAGTTTGCCATTTCGAATCATAAAGTGTAGACCTTGATCCGTTAACCCTGTGCCGCTGCCAAAAATCGTGTGATCTTTACCAACTGACACATCGTCCGGCCGAATCCAGGCTGAGGCCGTGAAGTTGCCATTGAATCCAAGCTGGCCGGCCGTAGCACCTAAGGAAATCGAATCATTGACGCCATCCAGTTCGACACCGACCAGCTCGATCGGCATCGAAACCGCCGCACCTGGTTGGACAATCAGATTCGTGTCAGGGGCGACGACGCCGGTTGGCAACGTCAACGTATCGAGTTCGAATTTGCTCAGCGTCTGGAGTGTCGATGCGGAAGCAGGTTCGACATTCGTCCCTGCGAGTTGCAATGAAGTCAACTCGTCAAGGCTTGGTAAGGCCGAGATGGTTGTAATTCCTGGATTCCCGGACACGTCCAGTGAATTCAAATACGGAAACCGGTTTACACCATTTTGCAGGCCTAAATCTGCAAGATCACGGTTTCCGATCGACGTTTTGAAGGTCAATTTTGGCGGTGAAGCAGATTCGCTGCTGAAAAAGGTAATGTCAGGGTTGTTGCCAAGCGTTTGCGTGCTAACGAGCGCAAAACCGTGATTGCTGTTCGGGTGATCGATCCAGCCTTGGATCACGCGTGACGGCACGCGATATGAAATGGTGTGCGTCGTCGGATTGCTCGAAACGAAGGCGACCGTCTGTCGATCGAGAGCGGCACCGACATAGTCGACAGCGGAAATCCCTCCAATGCTATTCCAAGTCGAACTCTCGTTCCAGCTCTTACCGAATTCGTACAGATCGACGGCCGTGGGAGTTGAAGAATTGTTCGTCGTACCTCGAACAATAAAGTTCAACACCACATCTTCAACCACTGTCTCACCGGCGAAGGACGACAGGTCAAATTTGACCAGAGGGATCCGAGTAAACCCAGCAGCCCCAATCGCCCACAAAGCGTCGGCGTTTCCGTCAGCCTCGTTTGTCACAGAAACATAGGTGTCTTCTGAAGGTGTGACTTGGTTGGTGATGATTCCATCGGAAACGTCCAGCGAAGTGATCGGGGTCAATTGACTTTCGGTGATCTGCCCGTGGACGATCGGCTGGTTGCCGGAATAGGTCACCGGAATACCGATGGCGTCCGCGACCGCCGCCTGCAAGCTTTCATTGGCAAAATCAACCACCGGATCAAGCACTGGCTCCAAGCTATCGAATGACAGTTCGCTCGCCGGTGGAAGCTTGCTGGCTTCAAACGACTGCAAGTCTCGGATCTCGACCGGTTCGGCGGTGAACTGATCATTGCCACTGTCGCCGAAGAGACGATCGAGACCGCTGTTGCCCACGATAAAATCGTCACCGTCACCGCCGCGAATCAGGTCGCGATCCGGATGGGCGCTCGTCTCATGCGTTTGGCCACGGGCGGGTGCGTCGAATTCGATCGCAACGGATTGATTCTCCGTGCCGTCGTTACTAACCCGCAGGTAGTACGTCCCTGCTTCGAGCGTCCGCAGGTCGAATACAGGTTCTTGTGGTAGGGAATTGAAGACTGGCAGACGCGCGTTGAATCGATCTTGAATATCAGCGGGAGTCAACGCCGTCGAAAACAAAGCGAACTCATCCAGCGCACCGTTGCCGTAGCGGGTTCCTCCACAGCAATTGTCAAAACCTAAATCGATGTTGATATTTGAGGGGCCAGCGTCACGCGACACGGACAAAAGACTCTCAACAACAAGGGTGCCGTCAAAGAACATTCGTGCAGTCGTTCCGTCATAGGTGATCGCGTAGTGATGCCAACCTTGGATGTCGGAAGGGGTGTGACTGCCGATCTGGATTACATTTTGTGGAATAGCATTGTCGACAATAGAACCTGACCAAGAACGTGAGCCAGCACTTGGATGAAGCAAGAAGCCGTTCTTCGCGCGAGAGCTAATTAACCAGCCATACTCATCCCAAACTGGAGTTTTCGAACGAGCCCACACTTCGGCGGAAAAACTCGATGTAATCGGCACATTGACCGTGGCTTTGTCATTGATACCATCGAGTCCCATCGCTGTACCGGTTCGTTCCGCAACCCCAGAGACGTTCAAGGAAGGCCCACCGCTATACAGGCCCGAATGACCATTCCCAGTTGAATCGACGGCGGTTGTTCCGGAAGTCTCTTCGAATTTCAGATACACTGTCGGATCATCGGCCATCACATTCGCGGAATATGGTTCGGTGCGCACCATTTGGTCACGACTGCGGCTGATCACGCGACCTTCGCCGTCGACGAGTTCGGCCGACTCGCCGCCTAGCACTCGAATCGTGTCGCCCGCTTTACCATCACCGAGCGTGGTGAACTTGAACCACTGCTCGTCACCCGCAGCCACAACAAACGGTTCGCCACCGTTATCGAACAACTCAGGTCTACCTGTCCCACGATCGACGACAAACGACCCGCTCCCGGCGACCGAGAAGTTTTCCAATGTATCGAAAACAGAGGGTAGATCTCGCCTGACAGGAATCCCCGAAATCAAATGGAGAGTCGTCGTGTTTTCTACCGCGTTTGATAGAAAACCACGTTCGTGATTCGAGACGAATAAAATGTCATCGGAAGAATCTCCGTCAAAGTCGATCGACGAACTCATCGAGAGTTGGTGCAAATCAGTCACTGAGAATTCGTTGACAGCGAAATCGAGTGAATTGCCATATAATGAAGCGCGAAACACAATCTGGCCTTGTGAAGAAACTGCCTCTACATGACGTCCCAGTTCGGTCTCTGATAATTCTGAGTTTAACTTCGTGACGAGGTCACTCAGAGTGTCCGAAATTGCAACAGGCACCCTCAGATTTGCAGAGTTGTTAACGGGTACAGCTCTGAAGTTGGAGACCTGTCCGATAGGTGTTTCTTCAAGTTCTAGTCCCGTTAAATTCAAAGAGAGACCGACGAACCCGTTTTGGCCAATCGACAGTACATTCGTTGCATCGAGGTCAATTTGCAGATGGTCGGGAGCAGTCGAGCGAAGCGATCTTGAAACCGGTTTTGGAAATCCGATCGTTTGAAAACTCGGATCTGATTCTCCGGAAATCGTAAGCTCGGCTTCCGAAGCCTTGAGGCGATGACCTGCGTGAGATCCGATGGATGAGAATGTTCGGAGTGAATTGGAAGCTGGGTCAATGATTGCGAGATCGGTCGCACCGTCTCCGTCGAAGTCACCTCTCGTAACACTGGCTGAATCCGAGACTCCTGAGACGACTATGTCAGGTTGTGAGTCGCGGATATTTCCCAAAGTTGGCGATCCAAAGAAAATTCGCAAGTCGCCGTTCGCAAACAATGCGATCTCGTCGTACGAGTCATGATTGATATCGGGAAGCGAACTGACTCGGTCGGAGTCAAATCCCGTGACCAAATGTTTGTCGACGATAAAGTTTGACGCATCTCCATACAAAAACTCGTCCGTGTCATCGCCGTTTAAATCTCCAATCGATTTTGCAATCAGTTGTTCATTACTAAATGAATAATCGGTTGGAGAGAAATTTGTCGTTGCGCGAGCAGTGTTGACAAAGCTAGAACTGTTTTCAAAAACCGAGTTGTCAAGAATGCTCTGGCCCGAAAAGAGGTATCCCGAACTTGACGGCTCGTAGCGTCGAATCAAGTCAATGCCAGCATAGCTTCGGCCAGGTGCGGACAGCGCAAGGTATACTGCGTCGTCTCCAGGAGTGGATGCTTGGACGTCTAGCACCCACGTTGCGGATTCGCCGAATACAGCTGTAGATATTCCATCGAAACGCATGAGTTTGCTGGCACCGTCAACATCATATCCTGTGAAGATTAGTGCGTCGTTCAGACCATGTATTGAGCTCGTTGGAATTTGCGCAGAAGAAAATCCTTCATAGAGCGATATCCCATCACCTTGAGCATCCAAGACGCGTGACAGGATTCCTGGAAGATGCAAACCGGTGGGGGCGTCCACGGCTTCGCCTGTCAAATATCGCCACAATTGTCTGCCTTCAGGTCCACCATATGCCGAGAAATAGAGCACTCCATCCACGAGTTCAAGTGACTGCGGGCTAGGCGACATGTCACCTGGGAGAATCTCGATCGCTTCTGCCTTGGGCGAGCCAGACAAATCTGTGATACGCCACAATTCTGTTCCAGTGTCATAGGCACCCCAAGAATCATATTGAGGAAAGTAAACTTTACGTTTCCCACTGGCGGTAAAGAGTTACTCTCCATTAACAATCACCCCATTCGAGATAAAATCTGGTGAGTACGACGGTGAAGTGGATGGCGTCTGGAAGTCGGAAACCGATAGCGAAAAGACTTCGCTGGCCAACGAAGGATCAAATATTTTCGTCATTGAACCTTCTGAACTTACGATCGTGTTTCCCGTGGATGTCACGTAAAACGAGTTCCCGAACGAGCCCGTGATCTGCGTCAATGCCGAGTTATCGGGATTGAATTCCCATAGCCCCGCAGTGTCACTTGCCAGGTACACTCTTTCGGATCCGTCCGCCGTACGCAAAGTGAATGCTCTGCCAAACACAAAGTTTTTGTCAGCCGTCTCTCGCACCGGATTGTCTTCCGAATCGAGTGACCAAATGCTTCCCTTGCCATTGATGATCTGCTGGAAATAGAGCTTTCCAACGGCTGCCGACATGACTTGATGTGTTTGCGATGTCCCTGAGCTTACCGCAGGGACCGTGGGAGTGGGTAACGTGATTTCCTTCTGCGGATTCTCCGAGACAAGGAACAGATGCTCAGTCGAACTGGTGTTTACATTGACCGACAAATAGACCTTGTCGCCTGCCGCGATTGCTCGTCGGAAGTCAAAAACGTTTTGCCCCCACTGACTTGAAACGCTGATGTCGGAAACTTCCTCGATTGTTCCTCGATTGCTTGGCGAGCTCACAAGTAGATCGCCGTAATCATCATTGTCGCTGTTGACAATGGAGATTGAAACATTGCCGGGTGTTAGGTCCGTGCTGTCAAATTGCAGCAGTTTGGCGAGATTTGAGTCTGTCGCACTGGAAAGAAACTCACGATCCCAAATTCGGGGCCAGGCATTGCCTCCACCAAAAACAATTATCGCGTCTGTTTGCCCAAGCTCACTTCGAACAAAAGACAAATCAGAGTACCCGTCGCCGTTGACGTCGCCAAATTGAGTTGCAGGAGTTCCGATTTCGACGTGATCGATCACGATGTCAGCGACATCGTTGACACGGACAAGTGAGTTCAACCTTGCGGGGCCGAACATAACGTAACTGTGATCGGCGCCCACAATCATAAAATCTTCTTTACCATCCGCGTTGAAGTCACCGATCGGTACAAATCGCTCCAACCGTTCGTCGGCCGCGCTCTCGATTCCAAATGCCTGGTCTCGAATTCCGTCCAGGTATCGCACCTCGCGCTGCGAAACCGTTGCCGAATCGTAAAGGTCGCGGATCTCGCTGGCATTTAGCGGACGATCGTAGATATAAACCTCATCAATCAATGCAGCAAACTGCTGTGTACCGCTAGAGATGTTTCCGATCCGCTCGAAAAGGCCGGCCGCTTTCGTATCCGACACGCCGACTAGCGTCCCGTTGAGATAGAACTGGGTCTCGTTGCCGGTCCCGACAGCCACAAGGTGTTGCCAACCGTTCACGGATTCGGCTGGCGAGAGATCATATCCACTGTCGCGGAATCGGTCGTTGCCAGTTCGCCCCGTTGTATTGTCCCACATCCCCAAATTGTTGGAGTCTGCTTGTACGATGACCGGATGATCCGTTGCATGAAAGAGAGTGTTGTGGTTTGCCGAATCGACCATGCCCTTGAACCAGGCCGCCGCCGTCCAGTCGGCACCGGCATCGATTCCGACAGTGCCGATTGCCAGGACACTTGTTTGGCCTGCGAATGCAGCCGCGCCGCCTGAGATTCCGCCGGCGTCGAAGGTGACTCCGGTCGGTATCAGGTTGGGGCTCCCGTTAACGCCGTTGCTACCGTCGCCTAAATCAAATGAATAATAGGCGATCGGATTTGCCGGAACATTGACAGGGACTGTCACCGAAACCGTTTTGTTTAAATCAATTCCGGTACGCGTCTGAGTCTCGTTTGCCGTGAATGGAATCGCTAGATCGATGAACGCAAGTTCCGGCAAGCCGCCTACGGCCTGTGGAGGAACATGGGGATAAGGAGCGTTTGTACGGACTCCGAGAGTTGAGCCAAAGATGACATCATCCCCGCCATCTCCGTCAATTTTGTCGCTGCCGAGTCCACCGACGATCAAATCGTTTCCGCTTCCGCCGGAGATGAGATCGATTGTCGGACTGCCGAACAGAGAATCATTTCCGTCGCCGCCGAATAGCGTAAGCGGCAAATCGGCACCCTGTTCAAAGTCGCCCAATTCCAATCCCCACTCTTCGTACAAGCCGGCGTTGGTCTGGTCGGGGACCAGTGGATTGCCGGTGAGCGGCAAGAATTGGAAGCCTGAATCTAAGCGGACAACGTCGTCGCCCGCCCGAGTGTCGATCGTAAACGTTTCAACGTCTCGGGTTTGGAAAAAGAAATATTCCTGTTCGAAGTCTTCACCGGCATCCTGGTTGCCGTCTTCGTTAACATCGTCAAAGCGATACTCCTGTGTCCCGATGTCCCAGACCAGACCGGTGAATTCGTAACGATGTTGTCCGGTGTTGTAGCGCATTGATACGTAATCGGGCACCGGATTGCCACGCCGGTCCAAATCGCCGCCCAGGAACAACACTCTGTCCGTTCCATCGCCGCCGATGAATTGGTCGCTGTAGGTGGGGATGTAGGTTTGCGTTGCAGGATCAAAGTTTGTGTTCGGTTGGTTGCCCAGCAACGGCAGAGCGTCGGGAATGATTTGGAACGTGTCATCGCCCGGCCCGCCAAACAGCAGGTCACTCGCTTGACGATCATCACCGCCCGTTAGTACATCGTTGCCCGCATTCCCAAAGATCCAATCCTCCCCACCACCGCCTTGCAGAATGTCATTGCCGTCGCCTCCCAGGATCACGTCGCGACGGACGATATCCTTTCGGAGCGATAGACTGACCTCGGCCGGTGATTCAATCGCCTCGATTTCGCTCTCGGTCAATCCGTCCAAATTAAAACGAAGATCGTAGACCGTCGGCACGATGTTCGGACTGGTGACCTCCAGGTAATACGTCGTCCCGGCCTTCACGTCGGCGAGTGAAACCTCCGAGCGGTTTCCCGTCGCGACGCCGGGCTGGACCAGTGTCATGTTATCGGGGTCGAGGGGATCTCCCGTCGCCCCGGGAGTTTCATTGATCTTATAGATCTTCAAACCAAGTGAATCGATCGGGGATCCACTGGCCAATTCGATTTTTGCGCCAGCCGCCGGATCCGATACCAGCTTGAACGTGTACCAATCGACGTCGGTCGGACTGTCAATCGAAAGATCAGTAAACACCAGGTTTCCGTCTACGAACTCGGTTCGATCAAACGCCGCACTGACGGGCGCACCCATCAGACTGGTGCGTATCGGCGCGACCAAATTGAATGCTTGCGCCGGAATGTCATTGCGACTTTTCAGTCCCGTCACGCCCACCGATCGTTCGGTTTTGTCGACCAGAATCGCGTTGCCGCTGCGGATCTTGACGACATCGTCGCCCGCACCCGCGTCGACCCAAACCGTCTTTTGCACGGTCGGTCCCACCGTGATCGTGTCGTTGCCGTCCAGCGCGTCGATCAGGACCACCAGGAAGTCGCCTTCGGGCGGCAGCAGGTTGTTGATCAGGTCGGCTTCGCTGGGACGCAGGTTTGACAGCGTTTCCTGCGCACCATTCGGATCGGCCAGTAATTGATCCAGCCCCAACAAAGTCTCATTGGCATCCCAAACCGGGTTGCCCTCGCCGTCGGCCGCACTGAAGTCCAAACGCACCTGGGCGCTGAAGCTGAAGTTACCGTTGTTCTCCGTCAATCGAGTGATCAAGTGGTGGTCGGTCAAGAGTCCGGGTTCGGTGACGAAGTCGACTGAGATTTGGTCGTTGGCATTGCTGCCGCCGATGTACCAGACCTGGTCCGATTCTTTGGCGTATTCTTTCCATTCGTCGCCGGCCAATCCGCCATCGAGCGATTCGAAAGTCGTTCCATTGCTGCGGTACAACGTGTCGTTGCCGCCGTTGCCGTACATGAAATCCAGCGTCGTACCGCCGTACAATTCATCGTTGCGAAGGTTGCCCAGCAATCGATTTAGTCCCGTCGTTTCCAAACTTAAATCGGCCAGATCCAACACCTTCGTCAAGTTGGGTGCCAGGGAGGAGACCAGATCAAACGAGAACGTTTGGAAAATTTGCTCGTCGTTCGAGGAAGTCGGTTGTACCGAAAGTTGATACCGACCAGCGGCCTGGCCGTTCAAATCAATCGTGGTGCTGGATCCGCTCGATTCGCCACGCATGACTTCGACGCCGTCACGGAAAAGCATGTAGCTGATTGATAACCCGGCTGAAGTTCCGTCAAGCAAAAGTGATTGGGTTGAGGTACCCGTTGCATCCAAATCAAATCCGAACAATTTGACGTCGTCGCTATCACTGAACGTGACCCCCTTGATTCGTGCAACGGTATTCAAGCTGTCATTGACCAACTTGCCATCTTCGTCAACCAAGACTCCGAACAATCCTGGCGTCGGATCAAACGACCACGCATAAAGCTGGTTGACGCCTTGGCCGCCGACCAAGTCATCGTCACCCTGTCCGGCGTACATTACGTCTCGATCGGTCGATCGGCCGTCCAGTCCGTCGCCCCACATTCGGTCGCTGCCACCGAAACCGAACATTAGATCGCTGCCGATGCCGCCATCCATGCGATCACGACCGGCCGATCCGAGCAAGGTGTCGTTGCCGCTGTTGCCATCAAACATGCCGACAAAGTCACGAGATCGACTACCCAACGTCTCCAGATCGATGGTCCCAAACCCACTGGGCAGCGTGGGAGCGGCGAATCCGGCCGCGACGATTTGCTCGGTGTAAAAGCCGATCATGTCGTTGCCGGCCAATCCGGAGATCCGAAACTGTTCGATCAACGGCGTCCCCTGCGCGTCCAACATCCGCACCGGAATTGCGGTTCCGTTGTAAAGGACACTTGCCTGATTGCTCTTGCTGCCGATCAGGATCGTGTCGTCACCACCGGTCCCATCGATTTGCAGGATGTCGGTTGCATTGTCGTCCGGTGTGTCGCCGCCGGTCGTATTGCCGAAGTGGCCATCGATCGTGTCGTTTTGAATGGGCGTGGTGTCGGTGGACAACCGGAAGATGTCGATGCCGCTGCCGCCGTACTGTCTGTCGTCGCCACCTTGTCCATCAATCAAATCGGTACCGGTTCCGCCAAAGATCGTGTCATTTCCGCCGCCGCCGAGCAAATTGTCGTTGCCGCCGTCGCCCCAAATCAGGTCGGCGCCGCCGTCGATCGTAATATTGATCCCCGGCGGGTTGTCTTTGCCGTCGCCGCGGACATCGTCGCTTCCGCCGCCGCCGGTAATCACGTCGCGTCGCAATGATCCGTAGATCTGGTCGCCACCGGCACCGCCGAATAACTGGTCGCCGATGCGCGTCGCTTCGCTGGTGTCACCTTCAGACCAACCGAACAACGTGTCTCGGCCATCGCCGCCGAACAGTCGCTGTCCGGCTTGAACGAAGATGGCCGGGTTACCGGTATCCGGATTTCCGCGACCGGCGACAAGCGAGTCATCGCCTTCGTTTCCGTAGAGTTGATCGATTCCGGTTCCGCCGTCGATTCGGTCGTTTCCGTGTCCGCCCAGGATGACGTCTTCGCCTGCACCGCCATACACGGCAACATCGTTACCGCCCCCGGCATCAATGTAGTCGGCTCCATCGCCGGCGGACTCTTGCAGGTCGTCGCCATAGATGACGTCGGCTTCCCCGCCGCCGAACAAGACATCGTCACCCGTGCCGCCTTGTAAGGTGTCGGCACCGTCATTGATGTCACCAAAGACGCTTTGACCGGCCGTCACAAGCGGAGTGATCAATCTCGGACGGTAGCGGTTGGGATTGTTCTGATAAAAATCAAACGGGTCGGTTGCCGATGGCAACAACCCGAAGTTCGCCGGATTGCTGGAATACTTGCTTTCGGTCTCGTAGTATTCTGGCGGCAGTCGATAGTCAAACGGATCGTCATAGTTGGTCAAGACACCGACCATCACACCGCCGAACATCAAATCACGACCGGCTCCACCCAATAATCGATCGTCGCCGAAACCTCCCACCAGTAAATCGTCACCGGCACGACCGTCCAACAAATCATCGCCACCCATTCCCAACAGCCGATTGGCAAGCGAGTTGCCCATCAACTGGTCAGGTCCCGATCCGCCGGTGACGTGTTCGATTTCCGCAATGCCACCGGTTGCCGTTGCCGTCCCCGATGCCAAGTCGACGACGACACGAAGCGACCAATCGCTGTAGTCCAGCAAGTCATCGACATGACTGCCGCCATGAATCGATCCGCTGACAGCGGCGCCGGAAGCGATCACGAATCGATCCGCATCGTCGCCACCGACCAGGTTCTCGAAACTTTCAAAAGTCATTCGCGGGTCGCCGCCGATCGATTCGATGGCACCACGATTCAAGGCTTCCACATTCCAAATCGTCGGCAGGTTTTCGCCGATCAGCGTGTCGGACGCGGATCCGCCGATCACATGTTCGATGCCGGCGAAGGTCGCCGTGCCTAGTTTTGCCTGTGCGCGATTGATCGTCACCGCAGATGTCGACGCCGAAAAGTCAATCGTGTCCTGCCCGGCACGTCCGTCCAACAGCGTCGAGACTCTTGCGCCGTCGGTAAACACGAAGCGATCGTCCGATGCATCGGCACCGACAAAACTTTCGACGCTGTCGAACCGCAACAGTTCGGCCAATTGATCCGTTGAGACGTTCCCACTGTTGTCTCCGCTGACGTTCCATGTTGTCGTGCCGGCGCCGGCTTCGTGACGCGTGAAGACTTCGACCCGATCGCCGTCTCCGCTTTCCCCTTGAATGTCAACGGATCCGCTTGTCGCAACTCCATCACGATCGATACGAATCGAGTCGCTTCCGCTGCCGGCGTGAATGGTTGTTTGCCCAATCGATCGAATGTCCGCAATGACCAGCGAATCATCGCCACTGCCCAACGAGATATCAAAGACGTCTAAACCGGCGAAATCAATTTGGCCGCCGACCATATCCAGACCGGTCAAGCGTTGGAAGCGTTCAAGTCGCTGAACCGGATCGACGGACGTGTGATAGGCTTGTTCACCGCCGATGTAGAACTTGGGTTCGCCCAATTGATGAAGCAGCGGTTGATTGTTGGAATCGAGAACGACACCGCTGCCGGGATAGGTTTCCGGTACTCCGTTGGCATCGCGAACGATTTCGAA
>JAGQPO010000294.1 GCA_020426665.1 Planctomycetales bacterium | reverse complement strand
ATCGTGATGTCGATGCCCGAGACGCTCGCGGCTTGCGTCCGACCTATCGCACGATCCTAGGGCAAAACGGTTTCGATCCGCTGTTCGACTTCGACGGCGACGATGACGTTGACATCGTCGATGCCAGAGAGTTTCGCCTTCGTTACCGCACGTCATTGCCATCATGAATCAATTCCATCAACCGGTTTTTTTCTTTGGAGTTAATAGGATGCCGCGTCGACTATTTGCAGTTTTGGTCTCCCTGTTTTGTCTACAAAACGCCCGTGCAGACTTGACGCTGTCGTTCAGCACAAACAACGCGACGATCGGCGTCGGGGAATCTATCGAAATAGATGTCATCCTAGAGCATATCGATCCCATCGTCGGCACCGACATTCGATCCAACGGAATTGTCGCCGCGGATATCGAACTGCAACTGGACACGCCCAACGTTGACGTAACGTCACTACGTTTTGGCCCCGGTTTCCAAGATTCTTTCGTCGGCTCCGACGTCTCGATTCCGCTGCTGAGCATCGAAAGTATTGACTTCGTCAATGGCGTTCGAGCTCCGGTCGGTTCGCCCAGCGCGATCACGCTGGGCTCGTTCACCTTTACGGGAATCACACCAGGGACAACTCGAGTGATTGCGGTGGATACTGGTTTTACCGAATTCCTGTTCGCCGCCGACCCGACACCGGTCGCCGACATCGATGCGTTGATCTTCGGATCCCAGACTTTGTCGCTAAACGTGTCGGCTATTCCGGAACCGTCCTGCGTGGCGTTACTCGCCATGTCCTCTGCTTGGTGCTGTGTGCGTCACCGCCGAAAGAAGAGATTTTTTGCGGACACTTCGCTCCCGAGCTGACGCCGACGTTTTGGGCTATTCCGCTAAATCAAATCTGTCGGCAAGAAATCGAAAGTTGTCTTTAAAACATGGCAGGTAGAAAAAATTATCGTTAGTTGACTGATTGGCCTGTTTCGCGGTTCGACATTTCGCCGTTCGATCGGTGTACAACCGCAAAACCGTCTACTTGGGGTGGCATTAGAGACGCCGCTGGCGGTTAACTTGGCAGGGGTGGTAACGCACACTTAAAACCACAAGCCATTGTCACATCAAGACTTATTCAAAACCGCTTTCCGCATTGAGTGGTAAGTCTCTGGTTCTGGTGTCGATCGGTTTCGGTTCGTCGGGCAAACGGTAGAATGTGGGAGTCACCTTCACCCCGCTTTGCGAGCGTTGATTTCACCTTCAAAAACGCTCCCCCCGCACACGCGGGACGGGAATCCAACGGCCCGAGTGATTGCAACACGCACGTTGCGGTCGCTCGCCCCCCTAGCACGGAAGAGATTTCTCCTATGTCGGACAGCGCCAGCAACGAAACAACGATCACGCCGGCCAAACCCTTCGTCCACTTACATTGCCACAGCCATTACAGCTTGTTAGACGGTGCCGGTGATATCAAGCGACTGGTCAATCGCGCGGTCGATCACGGGATGAATGCATTGGCATTGACCGACCACGGCAACCTGCACGGAGCGTTGGAGTTTTATCGCACGGCGCAAGGGGCTGGGATTAACCCGATCATCGGCTATGAAGCGTACATCGCCCCGGGCAGTCGTTTTGACAAAGGCGGCGCCAGTCGCAGTAAAGACGCCAGTTACCACCTGACATTGCTGGCCAAGAACCGCACCGGATTCAAGAATCTGATCAAACTGGCAAGTGCCGCCTCATTGGAGGGTTTCTACTTCAAGCCGCGGATCGACAAAGAGATTCTGGAGGCCAACAACGAAGGGATCATCTGCCTCAGCGGCTGCCTTTCCAGCGAATTCAGCCGCCAGATCCTGGCCGGAGGATCGGGCGAGGAAGCATTCAAAGATGCGCAGGAAACGGCCGCCTGGTTCCACAACGTTTTCGGCGATCGCTACTTCATCGA
>JAGQPO010000293.1 GCA_020426665.1 Planctomycetales bacterium | reverse complement strand
TGGTTGTCATTCTGCCGAAACGCGAACTATTGGCTAAATGTGGTCCTCTCTATGCTGTATTGGGATACACGGCGCTGGCGCTGTCATGCCTTTACTCCGTGCTGATCGTATTGTTTATCGCCACGAGTGGACTTTAGCGTGGAGTGTTGACATCAGTGATCCCGGCTTTTGAATTCCGATTTTCCAACACTTAGTATTAAATCAATTTGTCCGACCTCCAGCCTCGAACCGTCTATGCCAGCGACCGGGAATGTGACGTTCCCTGCGCGCATTGCGGGCTAGAACTTCAAAGAGGGGACAAGACATCGATCTGTCGATCCTGTGGCTCGCTGCATCACGAGTCATGCTGGGAACGATCCGGCGGGTGTGCGAGTTACGAGTGCTCGGGCGGCCGGCGTACCGCGAGTACAGGAACCGGCAACGCAATGAAAATCAGCGCCAATGATTTGGCCGCTGCCGTTCCGTTGCCTGTTGCTCGAGACCCTTGGGCCGATGACCACTCGCCCCAGTCCCTACAGCCGACCAAAAAACCGTGGAACCGCACGGCAGCCTGGGCGTTCTTCGTCGCCCTACTGGGCATTCCACTGTTCGGACTGGTCACGGGACTGGCCGCTATCACGCTGGGATGCATCGCATTGGTACTGCATACATACAACCGGCGAGGAATGGCGCTGGCAGTCCTGGCGATTCTGATCGGGATTGCGGACGTACTTGGCTGGGCGGTCGGGCTGTATTACTTTTCCGGCAACCATGGTCAGGTCATTGTTTCCTTGGACGATTTCATGATCGATCCTGAGTCGCTTGAACAGCTTCCCGAACCCATCGGCCGTGCCATGCGGGCCAATGTTCTGATTCAAAGCCAATCGGGAATCGGACTGCTGGGTACCGGACTAGGCTCCGGAGTGATCCTAAAGACGGACGGTGACACGGCGTTAATTGTCACCAACCGCCACGTGATTGATCCAGGCTACGCAACATCATCGGTCACGCAAACCAAGGCTGAAGAAATTGGATCGACCGTGTTTGTCACCGCGTTGGGCCAGCCGGAGACGCCCAGTCAAGTCGTTTGGGTCGCGCCCCACGGCGTCGACCTGGCTTTGATTTCGGCAAGAATTTCCTCAACTGAAATTCGGTCCGCCCACTGGCAGAAGGAACTCAGATCAAAGATCGGCGACCCCGTTTTCGCGGTGGGAAACCCGCATGGACTAGGATGGACGCATACCGCCGGTGACATATCGCAATTGCGGCGGCAATCCCGCGGCACCTTCGAATACCGTGTGATCCAGACGACCGCCGCCATCAACTCCGGTAACAGCGGCGGTGGACTCTATGATGCGGCAGGCATGCTGCTTGGCATCAACACATGGACCCAAGACAAACGATTCGCCGAAGGGCTTGGTTTCTCGATCGCTTTCGCTACTTTGCTGGATCTGATCCCGGATCGTTTTGAACTCGCTAACAAACATGCGGAACAGGAGGCACCATGAGTAACGTCCGGCTTCGCCGTTTGGCCGCCGATTTCACGAAGCTGCAAGATTACATTCGCCGCCATCCACGACTGCGACTGATTCAATTCTATGGCGATCCTCCCGAACGGTACCAATTGGAGTATCGCATTAGCAGCCTGCGCCAAGTCGACGGCAAACTGGAACCGATCAAAAGCCATATTGTCGAAATCACATTGCCGCTGAACTATCCCCGCACGGCGCCGCAATGTCGTATGCTGACACCCGTGTTCCATCCCAACATTGCCCCACATGCCGTGTGCGTGGGTGATCATTGGAGCGCCGGGGAATCCCTTCAGGCCATCGTCACACGCATCGGCGAAATGCTCGCCTACCAAAGCTACAACGTCAAAAGCCCACTGAACGGTGACGCCGCGCGGTGGGCCGAGGAAAATCAGCAGCAGCTGCCATTGGATTCGGTGAATATGCTTCCCGAGGAGGAGGAGGAGGAGGAGGAGGAGGGGCAGGGGGCCGATCCAACGGCCGCAACTGTACCACCGGCCGTGCCTCAATCGAAGCCCGCTTCACAACCACAGCCAGCTACACAACCACAGCCAGCTACACAACCACAGCCAGCTACACAGCCACGGCCAGTGGCACAGTCGCCGGCCGCGCCGCAGTCGCCCGCATCACCACCAGCGGCCGAATCGCCGCCGACCAAAGTGGTGGCGTGCCCGAGTTGCAACGCTCGCTATCGCATTCCCGGCGATCGTACGGTGGGCAAGATTCGGTGCCGAAAGTGCATGGGCATCATTGAGGTCACCTCTTGATGAGCGAGACTCGGGATCAAATCCTAGTGTTGGAAGCCGAAACGGAAATCGAGACGGAAACCGACTCGCCACTCAAGCGTCAAGTATTGATGCTGCGGGAACGGCACTGGTCGGTGCTGTTGGTTTCCGTCGCCGTGATTTTTTTGTCGATCTGCTTGGAAACATCCAACGATGGCCGGGTCGCCGTCGACGGCTGGAGTGAATTGCGAGTCCCGGAACTCTGTATAAGTCGGTCGTGGTTCGGAATCAGTTGTCCTGGCTGTGGATTAACACGCAGCTTCATCCACCTTGCCCACGGACGCTTCGCCGATTCATTAGCGGTCAACCGAGTCGGTTGGATTCTTGCGCTCACCGTCGTCTTGCAAATCCCCTACCGAATCTATTCGCTCCGACAATCCCCGGTCGGCGGTCTCAATAGCCGCTGGCCCAGCTGGGTCGCCACAGCCCTGATCGCAATCTTGATCGGAAACTGGCTCTTACTTCAACTAAGCCGGATTTAAAGTGACTTTGCTTCCCGCCGGGCGAGCCGGCGAGGGGAGCAGATATTCTCGAAGCTCTTTTTGCTAACATCAATACGCTCGACCCTGTCAGACAAGCCGACATCGGGCGGCGAAAATCGCGCGCGACGTGTGAGCTTTCCCGGTCACGTCAATAAATCACCGACAACACTGGTCGCGAAGCTACGACTCAGCCCGAAGGAATCTTCCACGTCAGCAACAAACAGCCGGATATCATCGGGATCAAACCGATCCAAATCCACATCGCCCGCGCATCGCCATTCGCGTTCGTTTGTCCAATCATACGTGTTTCCGACCGCTTGGAATCGATACCGGTCCGCTTCATCCAATCGCATCCGCTTGGATGGCGCGCCATAGATCACCGGTTGGAATCCTGCGCCGATCGCAGCCTTCTTTCGGATCGCGATTCCGTACGGTTCGTAATCCCAGCGGTGCAAGTGCGGACGATAGCATCGCTGGGATAAAAGTGTTGCCAGCGGAGTTTGAGAAAAACAGACAACCGGCCAGTCATGGTCGCTGGTGATCGCCGAACCGACGATGCGCCGCATCCGTACAATTCGCCGCAACGAATCAAGTGGTGTTCGCCTCTTCGCCGTTGCGACCGATGACTCTCCAAGCAACAATTCGTCACGATGTTGGCGGTCTGTTTGACCGGGCCAAGGACCATCGCACGTTCGCGTACAATGAACCAACCACTCGTCCCGGGCCGTCACCCAATGGTGCGAAGTGGTTGGTGCGGTGTCTGCATGCGAGCCGACTCCGCACGCACCGCGCACCGAAACGCAACGGTTTCCTTCTGCGACCGACGATCGTGTTGATTCCCGTCGTCGGCAATACCAACCGATCGCTCCGCAACCCATCAACGCCTGCGACAACCTTTGGGATCTCTTATCGATCGTTGCATGGTGCACGGCGACACGCAGGGACGGATGGCCGACATGTTGCAAACGCAAACGTAACGCTTTTTCAATGTTGCCCTTGGGTCGCGCAAAGACACAATCGACGCGGTCGGCGATCGCAACAATGACCGTGTCGCGACTGCACGGGACCTTCGGTCGGACAAGAATGCACGCGTCGTTTTCGTTGTTCGACACGTCATCATTCGACGCGTCAACGTGGACCCGGATCAGTGGCACGCCATAGAGCTCCGCGGCTCGCTCCGCCCACGGTTTGATTGCCGATCCGGAAGCGACGACCAGCACCATTCCGCCGGCCCGGGCATCCAGCATCGATCGTCCGATGTATCGACAAACCTCACGGTGAAGCGTCGACGATTTCCCCAAATGGCTGCTGGTAAGCGCCAACCAAGTCCGATCGGATAGTTCCTCTGCCTGCCGCGAAAGCCGAACTTCCGCATCAATGTCAAACCTCAACAAATGATCGCGAAGCTGGCGTTTCATCGGGTTTCACTCCTCGCCGACACGGTCTGTAGAGATACCTTCGCCGGAATCATAACTCCATTCACATCCTTTGGGCAGCAGCGATTAAGCTATCGATCGGTCATGAGTCTGTTTTTCACCGTCTGATGCTCAAACTGAAATGCTATCAATTAAGATTCTTCCATCACTTCGTCGCTGGGTCATCCTTACGATGGCGTTTGTTGCGTTCCATCAAGCGACATTGGTTGACGCCGCAGATCGACCCAACGTGATTTTCTTTATCGCGGACGACGTTAGTTGGAACGATTACGGATGTTATGGAAATTCGGCGGCCAGAACGCCCAACATTGATCAGCTGGCCGCCGGCGGGATTCGATTCGACCGTGCCTATTTAACGGCCAGCAGTTGCAGTCCGTCGCGCAGCAGCATCATCACCGGCCGCTATCCACACAACAATGGAAAGGCGGCGGAGTTGCATCGTCCAATTTCGTCGCACCTGCCCTGGTTCCCAGAGGTTTTGAGACAGCGTGGTTACTACACGGCGCTTTCTGGAAAACATCACATGACATCAACCCCACCGGTCGCCGGCCAATCGCCGCGTGGTCAGGCCTTTGACCATGTCGACGCGGGTAAGGCCAAAGGAGACACCAGCGGATCGGCGAACTGGTTAAGTGTGACCAAAGACCGCCCCAAAGATCGACCGTTCTTTTTCTGGTTCGCATCATACGATGCGCACCGTGGCTGGGACGCCGACGGGCAATGGAAAGAGAATGAATATGGTCCGATGCACCGCGCCGAAGACGTGATCGTTCCGCCGTTTTTGTCGGATGATCCGAAGACGCGACAGGACTTGGCATCCTATTACAACGAAGTAACTCGATTCGACTACCGCATCGGCGTCGTTGTCGATGAACTGCGCCGGCAGAATGCATTAGATAACACATTGATTTTTGTACTGGCCGATAACGGACGACCGTTTCCACGCGCCAAGACTCGGTTGCATGATTCGGGAATGAAGACGGCTTTGGTCGCGCATTGGCCCGGAGGCATCAAGCGGCGCGGTGCGAGTGACCAACTGGTCAGCGTGATTGACTTGGCGCCAACAGTGTTGACGGTCGCGGGTTGCGAAGTTCCTGAAACGATGCAAGGCGTTTCCATGACGCCTTTGTTTGCCAGTGCCGATGCACCCATTCGTGACTACGCATTTTCGGAACACAATTGGCATGACTACGAAGCGTTTGGACGCGGTGTTCGTCATGGTAACTACTTGTTGGTGTTCAACCAGCGACCAATGTTGGCCTGGCAGGGCCCGGCCGATTCGGTTCGCAGCGATTCGCACCAGCAACTTCGTGCGCTTCGTGATGCCGGCAAGCTGACGAGAGCGCAAGCAGACGTTTTCCTTTCTCCGCGTCCGACGGTTGCCCTATACGACGTCAAATCCGATCCATATCAGTTGGAGAATCTGGCCGGCAAAGCCGATCATTCCCAGACCGAAGAACAAATGGTTGCGGTCTTGGAACAATGGATGCAGGAGACCGGCGACAGCGTGCCGGATAAGCTATCGCCCGACACGTTTGACCGCGAAACGGGCGAACGGTTGAAGAACGTCGATGATGCGGGAGCCCTTACACCGGGCGAAGATCGTTCGGCAGACCATGTCAACGCGCCGGGCCCGCGGTGAACCCTAAGATCAAGATGCTGTGATGATCCATTCGCTTCGTCGCCATTTATTGGACCGTTTTGTATTACGACCGTCGCGGCATCAATTGGCCTATGCGCCGAAGGAACGTGTTTTGGTGACGGTTAATCGTGTCACGGACGAGTACTTTGTGACACCATCGAATGTGGAACGCACTGAGTATGACTTGTTGGTGCTTAAGTTCCCGGGAACGGCCGGTCGAGCCGAGCGGGCATCGAACTGGCCCGATGGTATTCTTCCAGGTGTAAGAACCAAAGTTTGCACTTGGAATGCGCCAGGGTATGGGGCCAGCAGTGGCCGAGCGTCACTAGCGAACATTGCCAAGCGGGCTTCACGATTTTGGAGCCTGTTGACCAGCGAACTTCCGCCGGAACGACCACGAATTTGGTTGGTCGGTAACTCGTTAGGTTGCGCAACGGCAACTCATTTGGCGTCGCGGTCCGACATCCAAGTCGAAGGGCTGATTTTACGAAACCCTCCGCCGCTGATTCAAACCTTCAAACATGTCGCCCGCCGCTATCCGCTGGGACATTTGGCTGATGCGATTGCGGAAAGTGTGCCATCGGAAATGAACCTGTCACTGACGGCACCCCAGGCACACGTACCCACTGTGTTATTGCAATCCGAACGTGACCAATTGGTTCCACCGAATTTGCAGATGGAAGTATTCGATGCATTACCGGGTCCGAAACGTTTGGTCGTGATGGAAGGGCTGGACCACGACGGTGTCGCGACCGACGACCACGAGCCCGAGATCCGCAATGCGATTGGTTGGTTGTGGGAACAGTCGTCAATGGCCAGCCGACGCTAACCCGATACGACTCGACGCGCAAGCGAGTCAAGCTTTCCAGCGGCCGGCCCCCCATTCCATGTTCCCGATGATAAATCCCACCCGTGATCACTTCGGCAGATCAATGACGTCACCCTCGCATGGGCCGGTCAGAATCTGCTTGATCAAAAACTGGGTCGGACCGTCCCAGGGCGGCAGCGTCCGCAATTGCTTTAACGCTTGGTCGTGGTCGCCCAGGCAATACAGATCCAGCGCGGCTTCGTAGTCGGCAATCAACGCCGCGGTCACTTGCGACGAGGTTCCCGCAGCCGACCCCTCGGGCACGTCGGGGACCAATTC
>JAGQPO010000292.1 GCA_020426665.1 Planctomycetales bacterium | reverse complement strand
CAGCGGCAGGTTAAATCCAGAGATCGTTTGATCGCCGCCGATCGCGGTGATGGTGAACTCAAACGTGTACTGACCGGGACCCGAATACGTTTGCCGCTGACCGACCAAGTCCAGCACAACCGCCGGCTCGTCGTCGTCAATTTCTTCTCCGACAAGCCCAGCGTTGACTGATTGCTGCTGAGCGATGGTGTTAATGACGAACAAGGCGTCTCTCGGTGAGATTTGTCCGTCACGATTGGTGTCGAATCGCCAGTCCGGAATGTCAAAGAATTGGCTCGCTATCCCGTTGATGATCTGCAGCGCATCCAGCGGCGAAATCATACCGTTGCCGTTGACGTCTTGTGGCGTGACAATGGAATTCTCGGACCGCCCCAATGCTTCGATGTCGATCAACGCCGGGGCGACCGCCTCGGTCAACCCCGGAACGTCTAGCTGAGCCGCAAAGTTCGATCGGAACAGGACTAAGTCGTCGGCATTGACCGTCCCATCGTCGTTCAGATCGACATAGGCGGGGGCTGGGTTCGGATCGTCGATCCAGTAGACGATCGTCGCCAAGTCTCGCAGATCGACACTGTTGTTTCCGTCAAAATCGCCTCGCGAAACGAAGAAGCGGTTTTGATCATCACCGGTGAACTGGTAGCTCTGGTTGCCGGTGATTGCCGCGGACAACTCCAGTTGATAACGCCCGCCAGGCAGTTGGTCTGCATCAAGCGAGATTGTGATGACCTTGCCGGTCGGGTCGAGCGAAATCTGGTCCCCGCGCAGACTGATCGCCTGGTCGGCATCGGAATCTTGGACGCCCAGATTCGTGAGCGTGATCGAACCGTCGGGGATCGCTTGGATCGCGTCGCTGAGTTCAATCTGGATGTCCGACAGTCGGCTTCGCTGCTGCGTCCAATTCGTCGGCTGGATGCCTCGCGGCAGATCGGCCGGATCGATGGCGACGGTATTGATGGTGATCGTCGGCGGAAGAGACGCGATCAACTGTGCGGCCGATTCGATCGTCACGTTTTGAATCGTTGCGAAATCGGAATCGGTGAATTGCAGAGCCGAAGCGAACGCCCCTTCGGTGATGATGCTCACAACATCGGTCGTGGCCTGAGCGACGAAGCTTGAATCGACGACCAGATCGATCGTGAACAAGACCTCGCGTTGTCCGGCGTCGAGTTGCAACCCCGGTCCCAGGGAACCCGACACGCCAAACTCCATCGGCGATCCAAGGCTAGTCACGAATTCAAGATCAAAAGCCGCATTGGGCGCAAACGCCGCCTCATCACCGGCGAAGGTCACTCCGGTCGCGTCGATCAACAGCGGAGCATTAAAGCCCGCGATCGTCACCGGTGCCCCAACCGCCTCGACATAAAAGTCGATTTGGTAGGTGCCCTCACCGACGTAGCTTTCCAACTCACCGGCCAGCTTGATTCCCGGGACCGCTTCACCTTCTGCACCTCCATGGGCCAGCAGCACCGGCGCGTCGGCTTCGGCGGGCTCTTCACCTTCGGCAATTGCGGCCGGTTCGGGCGGCAAGAAAGTGAATTGTCGTTCGTTGGTCAGCAGTACATCACCCGCCAGAATCGATGCCGATCCGTCGATGTCACGAATTGGCAGGTAGGTCGGTCCGCCGGGGAAAGTGAATTGGCTGGAGTTGACCGTCAGAACATCGTTGACCAGCACACCGCCGCTGCCGTCGACGTCGCCCGGCAAGACGTTGAAGTGGAATGCAAAGTCACCTCCGGCGGTGCCATTGCCGGAAACGGTCGATGTTCCATCGGTCCATTCCCCGTCCAGCGCATTGCCGGCAAGGTCGACGACCGTGTTACCCAGTCCCAGCGTCATTCGATCGACTGCCAAGTCCGATGCTCCGGCCAGCTGAATCGTCAGCACGAATGGTCCATCACCGCCGCCGCGCGAATAACTGGTCGTGATCCCAAAGTCGGCATGGCTTTCGTAGTCGGCGATATTGATCCCGCCAAGTGTCACGTCCGCGGCATCGATGTCGCCGCCGGTTGCCTTGGCAACGTCCTCGCTGAACTCGACGTGAATCGTATCCAGGTTGTCCCAGGACAATGTGCGCAGTTGGTCGATGCCTGGCAGACTGAAGCCCAACAGTTGCTCCGGATCAACAGCAGACTTGAACGCGGTCGTCCAGTCGGCGCCGGCAACTTTCACATCGGTCACAACCGGCGGCTGGACATCGCCCGTGGGCGTAATGATAAAGTCCAGCCCTGAGATTGAGTTCAGTCCGTCAAGCGCGACGCGGTGCCCGCCGTCGACCAACGTGTTGGTCAGTACGTTGACGGTTGCAGTCGACTTGGGAATCGCGACGATGTCGATTGTGCCTTCGCCGCCCGGTCCCGACGTATCATTGTCAAAGTTGGCCAACACGATCGGGGCTCGTTCAAAGATCGACGCTTGTGCAACTCCAAAACTTTCCAGCGGTTCGAACTGCACCACGACCGGATTGGCTGTGGTGTCGGTGATGTTGCGGAAGATGGCGACACCGCCGTCGGAGAGCCGCGTGGCGACGATGTCCAGGTCACCGTCGTTATCGATATCGGCGACGTCCATGCTGTCGATGCCTTTCTCACCTGTTCCGATCGGATGGGCGGTTTCGCGAATGACCGCGCCGTCGCTGCGTCCGGCCAAGATTGACAGCGTATTCTGAGAGACGTTGGCGACGGCAAGGTCAGCCAGGCCGTCGCCGTTGAAATCACCCGCGACCATTTCCAGCGGTCCGCCTTCGACCGGTTCGATGTGCGACAGCCCGAACACGCCTGCGCCGTTACCGGTAAACAATGCGACGTCACCGAATGGCGTGTTCGGCAGCGTCGGTGATTTGTGCAGGACAGCGATGTCTATGTTGTCATCGCCATTAAAGTCATCCGAGACAATCGCTACGGGATCATCACCCGGGACACCGACGGGTGCTTGCGCCGTGAAGTTGCCGCTGCCATCATTCGTCAGGATCTGGAACGTCTCGTTGATTTTGGTGTAGATCGGGGGCGACTCCTGCACGAGCTGCGGCGTCCCATAGTTCAGCACGGCCAAATCCAGCGTCGTACCGGCATCAAAGAACCCGCTCGTCAGACTAACCGGGTTGTCACCCACATCGACAGCCTGTCGCGACGCGAACTGCCCGGTGTTCTTATCAAAGTCCAGCAGGATCAACACATTCCCGGCCGACTGCCCCACGATCGCCACGTCTTTTTTGCCAGCCGTGTCGTTATTGAACTGTCCGACGACCAATTCCAGTGGCAGCGAAGTTCCCGGCGTCGTCTGCGTTTCACCCAGCGGAATGTTGATCTCACTCGGTGCAAACCCGCCCTGTTGATCGTTCAACCGAATCGCCAGCAAGTTCCCACTGCTGATCAGCACCGCAAGATCTTCGAAGCCGTCTAAGTTGAAATCCGCGTGCGTGGCCGCACTGGCCGTTGCAAAGGCGGTCACGCCGGGGAACAGGTTGGAAGTTTGCAGATCAAACGAATTCCCGAGCGGCGTCGTGTGCTTCAATGCGTCATCGAGCGTCGTACGCACCGTGACGACGCGGGTTCCCAAATCGGGGATCTCATACATCCCATCGGCATCGGTGCGCACGATCGGCTCATCGGCGCCAGTGGTGTGGTTCCGATCATTGTTCGCATCCAGATAAACCGGGACATTGACATGGGGAACATCCACTCCGACATCAAACAAGCCGTTGCCGTCCTTATCATCAAACAAACGCCCACGGACCGATGACGACGTCGACTGCCCCGTCGCCTCAATCCGCCGAAAACCAAAATCACGATTGGTTACATTCCCACCGGCCGGTAAGAAAATGTTCCATACGAAATCATCGTTGGGACCCGGAGCAACCAGCTCAAACCCAAGCGGAGCAATCGCAACGATCGAGTATGACAAATAAGAATCCGTATCTGGAAACGAGTACCGACCCTCCGCATCCGGAATTGCTACCGGCTCCCCATCATCCAGTTGCCGGTTCTGATTCAGATCAAGAAAGACCGTCGAATCAACACCAACTGGCTCGCCCTCATCAAACATGCCATTTGAAACAACGTCCTCAAACACCCGGCCGCTGATCGAACCAGGATCGGGGACCAGGCCAAAATTTAGCTCTGAAAAAAACTCTCCTGCCTGGAATTCCCGAGTGATTGAGGGCTTCGCGAGCGGATTGAACGCGACAAACAAGTCCTCTTCACCGCGTGTTTGACCTGGGATCAGATTCTCTGCGGAGGAGATGAATGTAATAAAGAGACCATCGGAACTTATCGAAGGTTTCCACGTAAATATCGCATTGGCAGCTTCTTCACCGAATTCATTTACATTTACTCTTACAATCGCTTTGCTTAAGCGATCAAAGACGAAGATGTCGGTACGGCCATTCGAGTCACCGGGAACCAGCGTGCTAGCGTAAGAAAGGAAAACAATGTACCGACCGTCATCGCTAATGGATGCCGAACCACCTTGAGCAATAAACTCGATTTCGTTAGTCCACCTATTGTGTACGAATACACCTCCCTGATTGCTTGCGTCTCCATCAATAAGATTGCTTGCATTCGAATCAAAAACTACGAATTGGCCATCGGCTGTGATTGCACGTGGCGACGTATTAGACCCACCAATGTATGACGAGTCATTTCCTTCAACACCAGCAGAACTAACGCTGATTCGTTCAAGAAAACCCGCCGAGAGATCGTATGCGAAAACATCCCGCCTTTGGTTGGTATCTCCTGAAACCAAGTTAGACGCATTCGATTCAAAAGTTACGAAGTTACCGTTAGCGTTGATCGAGGGTGCTAGACTGTAGTCGTTCGCCTCTTCACCACCGTTGCCAACGCTGATTCGCTTTGTCGTCGCATTTAAGCGATCGTAGACAAAAATATCACTTTCTGCGTTTGTGTCGCCCGCAACCAAATTGGTTGCAGACGAAGCGAAGGCTACAAATCGTCCGTCACCACTGATTGATGGTCCGCCGCTGTTACCGTCGACCTGCAAGCCAGTATGGCTCACACTCACTCGCTCAATGGAACGCGTTGAGCGATCGAAAACGAAAACATCGGTAAAGGTCGTATCACCCGGGACTAGGTTGTCTGCAGCGGATTCAAACGCGACAAATCGTCCGTCGGTGCTTATGGATGGGTAATAGGAAGATGAATCCGCCTCGATCCCATCATTGTTCACGCTGACTCTTTCGATGTCTCCAGTGCTTCGGTCGAGGACAAAGATGTCGTCCTTGCCGTTTGTGTCGCCCGGCACGACGTTGTCTGCGGCAGTCCCGAACGCAACGAATCTGCCATCTCCGCTTATCGAACTCGACCAAATCCGTTCATTTGGGAAGACGGTTTTGCTTTTCACAATTGATAATGGTGGCGTATACAACGACCAATGGCTCGATTCACGAGGCTCAAACTTTGTGATTCCCGGCGCCAGCCCGTCAGCATGAATTCTTCCTGTTTCTGCGCCTTGTGGCAATCGTGGGTTGGCCTCAGCGCTGATCAACGTTCCTTGGTTGGCACCGGACAAATCCAGAGCAATGACGCCAAGTCCAGGATCACCTTCGTCAAGCTTTCCATTTCGGTTCTTGTCGAAGTAGGTTAGTCCACTGACGGAAATGCCTGTCGCTTCTACTGCTCCAAAATCAGCGGCACTTCGAACCTGGCCCAATTGATCTCGAGATTCGTTCCAGGAAGGATCAGCAGTATCGATTGCAGGATTGCCCAAGATTAATGAGTGGACCGGTGGCAAGTTTCTTTGACGTCGAAGCGGGCCAATAAGATCAGACTGCGTCGTCGTCGAATAGATGTTCTGGCCAGAACCAAGCGAAGCGTCGGAATCAAGATCAGACGTGACCGAATTTGCAGCGAACAAAGATTCTGCAACAATCACGTTGCCAGCAACTGCTGCACCAAAAGAGTGGTTTTCCGAATAGGCTATTGTTGAGTGAACGATGTCAATGTAGGACGCGGTTTTGTCAACCGTCGGCGATTCCATGGTTCCAAGAATTCGATCGTAGATAAAGACGTCTGTGTTGGTATCCGAGTCGCCAGTGACGAAATTGTTGGCGTAAGATCCAAATGAAATTAAACGTCCATCCGGGCTTATTGGACCTCCATGGCTTTCGCCATTTCCTTCTTCACCCGATTCGTTTTTTGAGATTAGCTCTATGGTGTCGGATGCGCGATCGTAGAGAAAGATATCGCGTACGCTATTGCTATCCCCCGGGACCAAATT
>JAGQPO010000291.1 GCA_020426665.1 Planctomycetales bacterium | reverse complement strand
ACGGATACGATTCTTTGGCAATCGTACATTTGGTTTTGGTTGATCATTGCGCTTTTGACCATCGAATGGTGGTGTCGCAAACGGGCCGGATTGGTCTAACGAGTCAGGAGAGAAAGATGGCAACCGCCGGTGAAAACACCTTTGCAAGATCAGAACTTGATCCGATCACTGTTCGGACCCTGGGCGCCTTTCGGCGGCGCAGAGGCGTGCTGTTATTGTTGCGTGCAGTCGGTGTCGGATTGCTGGTATTTGTGTCGTTGGCATTAACGCTTGCAACGCTGGATTATTTATTCTTTTTCAGCGACGGCGTTCGTTGGGCCGTCAGCGTTAGCATCTACATTGTGACCGCATTGGCGATGTGGTTGACAGGGATCCGTTCGTTTGGACAGCGCGATGAATTGGAAATCGCCAGACATGTCGAAAGCGTTGCGCCGAACTTGCGAGAGAACCTTGTTTCGGCGGTAGAGCTTGCCGATCCGGGATCCGCAAACGGTTCGCCATACTTCCGTAAATTGCTGCAAAGCCGGGTTGCCCGACGAGTCGCCAAGGTCGATGTGGGGCAACTGCTGCCGTTGCGATTGATTCGACGCTGGCTTTTGAGTGGATTTGGGATCGCAACGTTTTGCGTCTCGTTGATGTTCATCCCATCGGCACAATTTGGCCGCCGGTTTGCCCGAGCAGCGTTGCCTGGTTTCGCGATCGAACGAGCGTCAAAGACGAAAGTCACGATCCTTGAACCATCGCCGCCATCGGGCTATGTCGCCCAACGGGATGCCGTCGGCGTCATTGTGTTGGTCAAGGGTGCCGATCCAGACGACGTGATGTTGCACTGGCGGAGCGCCGACGGGTCCGCTGGTGAATCCATGATGACTCCGCGTTTGGATGCGTCTGATTACCAACCCGGAAAGTCGGCCCGTCCCGCTGCAGGCATCAATCAGCCCGACGGCAACGGAGTTGATAAAACGGTCGCCGCGGATCAACCCGGGGGAAAGTTCGCTGCCAACTTGTCTGTCGGTTCGGTTCCAATTCAATACCGAATCACCGCGGGGGACGCCATCACGTTGTGGCACGAATTGACACCACTGCCACGTCCCCGCGTTATTCGATATGAAAAACTGTACCGGTTACCGGCCTATGCGAAATTAGAAGATCGGGTCGCCGATGAAGAACATGGTGATTTGAAAGCTCTGCAAGGAACAACCGCCGAAGTCACGGTGACGTTCGACCAACCAGTCGAAAACGCGGTGATTCGGTTCGGCGTGCGCGGGGCTCGCAGCAACATGGAAGCGGTTGATGAATCGGGAACCAGGTTCCTCGCCCGCATTTCGATCAAAACATCGGGGCAATACCAGGTGGATGCAACCAGCGTCCGCAGCGGATTGAACAATCCCTTCAGCCCGACCAACATGATCAGTCCTGTCTTGGACACTCCGCCGGTCATTCGATGGTCTAGTGACACCAAACCTAACCGCTTGGTCTCCTCGCTGGACGTCATCGATCTGGCTGCGGTTGCGGCCGACGATTTGCCATTGGAGCGAGTCATTCAAGAAGTCCAGGTCAACGAAGAACGATTCAAGTCATACGCTTTGCCGATTGATGTTCCCGATCGAAAACTGAATCTCGCTTGGACGTGGGACATGATGAACCGACTTGGCGAATCATCCAACACCGAACAATTGTCTGCCGGTGATTTGGTCAAGACGCGGCTTGTCGCGATCGATCGGCATGGTTCACGAACCGAGTCCGATGTGATCGAGTTCTTGATCGCGGATGATGGATTCGACGCCGCCCGTCACGATTTTCTGCAGCCGTTTTCCACGCAAGTTGCCGGTATCATCCGTTGGTCCGACCAGTCCGCGATCTTGGCGAAATCTCTGAAAGAGATGGAAAAGACCGGTCAATTTGATGCGTTGGATGAAATTGACACCCAATGGAAATCGCTTCAAAAAGACTCCGTCGGATTGATCAAAAGCATCTCCGAAACGTTAAGTGCAACACATAACACGGCCAGTTCATCCATGACCGAATTGGTCGGTCGCAGTATCTTGGATGTTGAGACCCGGTTGGACGGCCAGATCAAGCGAATGCGATGGATCTCCGATCGTGACGAAGAACAATGGAATGGCGGGCGAAAGACGCATTTGGCCGAAATCGGTCGCGATGCTGAACAGACGGCTTATCAATGCGAAAGATTGTCCGAGTTCGCCAGAGCAAGATTCTCGTTGGCACTGTCGGCGTCGTTGTATTCAGACATAACGAAATTGAAAGAGGGTGTCGACAAGATTGTTGACGACTTGCCCAACCAGCGTGTGCCCCGCTATCTGACGTTGATTGCCGGTCAATTGGCCGAGGTCGATCGTCTGATCGCACAATACGAATCAATCTTGTCCCAACAGACCATTCAGCACCTGTCCAGCGATCATTGGGTTCGGTGGTCCGAACGTTGGCGAATTCAATTGGAAACGTTGATCGAAGACGAAGCCAGCCGCGACCAAATTGTGGCGGTCCTGCGGTCCTTGCGTGATGAATTGAATCAAAAGCCCCAACATGTGATCGATTCGTCGATTCACAACAACGCACTGCGCTGGGGACGTGATCTGCGCAAAGAGAACTACTACCTGGCGGATTTAACCCGCCGTCTGTTCGACGCGGGAGAGTCTTTGAAGAAGGCCATCGCTGCCGCCGAACGCAACAGTAACGCGGACCAGGCCGTCGTCAGCGGCTTGGATGTTCGCTGGAGTGAACTTGTGTGGCAAACCGAATTGAACCGAATCATGGTCCGCTCCGCAGGCGAAGAGAAACTCAATCGATCTCAATCCAAGGTCGATCTGCAATATGCGGCCGACCAAAACCTGTTTCTTCGCGCCATCAAGAACGTCACGTCCGGTGGTTACCAGCCCTACAAAGACGAGCCGGCCGACCGGGTGTTCGCGTCAATTGGCGGCGCGATCGGTTTGCTCCAGGCAACGAGCGATATTTCGGCGGCTCGCAATGATTGGATGTCGATCCGTGAAGGCGAACGCCAAGATGATGACTCGCCGCTGCGCAAAATCTATCATCCCGTTTGGTTCAAACTGCAAGACGTCCGAATCGAACTTGCCGTTCGCTACTTGCGTCAGTCCAATTTGGATTGGAACCAATTTATCGAGTCGATCGATGCGACTCGATACAACGATGACCACAACCAAGCGAACACCAGAATCGATTCGCGACAGTGGAGAATGGATCCGTTTCTGTCGGCCGCAAAACCATTGGAATCACTTGCCAGCGATCTACAACTTGGGCTGGACAGATTGGCCGAAAAACGCGAGGAATCACGCGACATCTTGCGAAGGTACGTTTTAAAACTTTCCGAGCAGGCGCGTGAAGCCGCCGAAGCAGCAAAAGCTGCCGAACAAGAAACCGACAAACGCGAATCGGCCACCGAAAAAGAAGCGGATGAATTAAAACCAAAGCAACAGGATGCCGTCGAAAAGGCTACCGAAACCATCGGGGCGCTGATCGACCAGGCCAACACGACCGACATCATGGACGACCGGCAGCGCGAGGTCGCTCGTGACGCCGATGCGGCCGCCGAATTGATCGCCGAGGCGCTCAAGGAGACCAACGAAGCGATCAAGGAAGCGGAATCTTCCACGTCAATCCAGCAACGTGACGATGCGTTGGAAACGATTGAACAGAAACTTGACGATTTGGCCGAGCGTTTGGAACAAACCGCCGAACATTTTGAAAAAATTGAAAACGGCGAAGACGTGGCCGCGTCACGTGAGGAACTGCGTGAAGCCGAACGACAGCTGCAAGACGCCAACGACTTGGACCAGCGGTACCAGCGCGCCGACGAGATGGCCGATGCAGCGAAACAGGATCCTCGAGAGTTACTTCGACAATTGGAAGAGGAACTCAAACGCAACGAACCGATGCAGGATGCGCTCAGCGACATCGCCGCCGAAATGGTCAACGAAGTTGCCAAAAATTTGAAGCAGGCGGCCGTCGACGAAGACGCACTTCAACGCAGACTGGAATCGGAAGACGACGCCTTTGCCGAACAGAAACGACAGAAACAATTGATGCTGGACGAATTTGTTCAACGTGCCAAGACCATTCGCGACCAAACGCTTGCCAACATCGCGCGAACCGCCGACATGGCCAAAGAGCCCCAATCGCGAGAAAAGACGAATGAAACACGGCAACAATTGA
>JAGQPO010000290.1 GCA_020426665.1 Planctomycetales bacterium | reverse complement strand
CCGGTGCGGGAAAGCCGCACGCCGGAAAATACAGGGAATCAACCCTGTCGCTACAACGGGGAGGTAGTGGCTAGGATAACCTAGCCACTGCTTTACCCACTCAGGACTTTCGGCGATTCCAGACTCCACCACGAAACGCTTGGCGAGTTCCGCTACGCGAAAACCATCCTGCGACGGACCGCCAGGATTTAGCCTGGACGAAGCACTACCCTGCTTTTGCCGATCGAAAACTCAGTATCGCCGGCGGCTCTTCGCAGGCAACGCAATCGGGCACCAGGTTACTGGTCAGCGTCATTTTCAACGCCGCAACCTGTCCGGGCTCAATCACAATCCGACTCTGCACAAACCAGCCCACATGCGGAGACCGGGTTTCCTGACGCAACACCAAATGCGTGACCTGGTCGTCTGCGGTCTCCTGTGCAAGCACCAGACGGTCATCGTTAGATTGCCCGGGAAAGACGTTCAGAATCGTCGTATCCATTCAAAGACCTGTGCGGCTCGGGGTAGAGCGTTTTCGAACCGTGAATCGCCACAGCTCGAATTGAAAGTGATTCTCATTAAGCCCTAGTCTAGCCGTTTCGCGCTGCGCGTCAATCTTTCAAAATGATGTAAAGTCTTCCAGTGAGTGGGCCGGCCTGAATCGACTGCAAATCAGCCTCATTTCCCTAAGCCGTTTCCGAGACTTACCTTACGGTCGACTTCCCGATTTCCACTTCGAAATTGGCACACTTTCTGCATCGCTACAGTTTTCAGTGCAAGGATGCCAACGCCTTGCAGAGTTTCTCACCTCTCTCGCCGGAAACGGCAGCCGTAAAGGCAAAGGAAACTGCCATGTTAGTTTTATCACGGAAAGTGGATCAGCAGATCACCATTGGCGACGACATCACTTTGACCATCGTTCGTGTGGACGGAAATCGAGTTCGGATCGGCATCAGTGCTCCACGGGACAAGCGTATTCTCCGCGGAGAATTGAGTGCCCAGGAGACCGGACCGGCAGCGGACGAAGTGGAATTCGAGCTTTCGGAACGCGAGTTCGCCTTCGCCCATCAGAACGCCAGTGACGAGATCGCAAAGTCAAAAAATCGGCTGCGTGGTCAAAGTGAGCCACAGGTTTTCAGCGGCTCGGTCAGCACCGACGGAAGCAAAGTCAATTTAAAAGAGGCGACGAACCGAGCGACTCGGCCGGCACCACTGTCTGGCTTCGTTTCGGCGTCTTAACGGGCCTCAACGATTCCCCCCACACCCGCGAACGGATTCGCGGCTTTTTTCTGTTTGCCAATCTATTCCTGGAACCCGACTTCGCGAATGTCTCCGCTGCCCGCAGCGACGGCAACGCGATCTTCCGAATCAACTTCCTTCAGGTGATCCAGTAAAATACGTCGAACCTCGAAAATGGCCTGGCCGGTCATATGAATGTTGGTGTGTTCCGCGTCGACAATTAACTCACTATCGGTGTCTTCCATTGTCGCACTTTCGTAGGCAACGACACCGTCACCACGGCCTGCTTTGCGTTGCAACAGAGTTGGATCCTTCAGCACACCGATGATGTTGTGGTATTTCACCGTCGGTGAATACTTTGCCCGCTGCATGACTGGGAAGATCGGTGATTCGGGCGCGAGCGAATCGATCGCGTTGGTCATCGTCAACAGTTCGGTGTCTCGAAACAGTCCGGGATTGCTTTTGACCAGACTTTCGCCCGTCAAAACATTCATTGTCGGCAGCTTGATAAACTTGCGAGCGAGCCATCGCGTCACTTCATTTGCAAACTTGCTGCCGCGGTGAGGCGTACCGATCGTAATCACACGGCTGATCGATTGATTCGGTTTAAAGAACAGAGTGCTGACCAGTTTGTCGCGTTGTTCAGCATCTCCACGTAACTTTTCGGTTGGCTGATCGCTAACGATTCTCCAAAAGTCGTCGCCGCTGTCGATCGTTTGCATTCGGCTGATCAGCCCGCCCATACTGTGGCCGACCAAGACCATTTGATCCATTCTCGCGTCGGCATGGGCGGGATCAAACGTTTTTCGAAGGTCACGCAAGTCCGCGCGCAACTGGGTCGCGCTCAACCAAAACGGCTGGCCGGACGGGTACAGATAGAACCAGAATTGGTACCGTTCTCGAATTTCCGGAAAGCTGCGCAAATCATTAAACATATCCATCCACGTACGTGGGCTGGACCATAATCCGTGCACCATCAACACCGGGATTCGATTGGGGTCGTAGGGTTCAAGCATGTACAGACCACGATTCTTGGCGGCGCCTGCCGGATTAAGCAATCCTTCAGTCTCGTGATTTCGCTCGCGGAAACGCGGCGTGTCCAAAAAGAACGCCAGCGGAGTCGTCAGGTCCGTTTCCAATGGAACCCAATGGTTGGCCAGTCGGACTTGGTTTGCCGACAGTGGATCAAAAAACTCCAAGACACAGGTATTTGCATCGCGATAGGTTCCATTCTCAGGCTTCGCGCAGCGCATCATTGCCGTCACGCCGTAGCTGAGCCCTTCGGGATAATATTTTTCGCGCGGATCGGTGGATTCGTTACCTTTGCGAACGGCGATCATCGGAACGCCCAAGCCAAACGTCGTGTGTTTGCTACGTAACGTTTCGATTTCATAGTCGCTAACGAATTCGTAGTGATCAAACTCGTCCGGCTTCCAATTGCCTCGCAGTTGCGTTTGAATCACGAATTCGCGATCCGGCGTTTTTACGCGATACGTTTGCCCGGGCTTAATGTGATGTTCCTTGCACAGCAAACGTAACGTGTCTTCCAATGACTCGTTATACAGGTCACATGTTGCGCGGAATTGCGGATCGTATTGGTTCCGCGTTTCCGACAACTCATCGGAAAACAGATAGTCATAACTGTTAGTCAACGCGACCCCGAAGTGCCCCAGTGCGTCGCTGGTTCGTCCAGCGGTCTCGGCTTTCTTGCCTTCGACATAAGACAATTCCGCCAGCGCATGGATCAACTCGGGATCACGGTTTTCATCGAGTGTTTTTTGGATTTTTCGCAAGCAAACGCGTGCATCCACGTCGTAGCCGTCGCGAAGTCCGTATCGTCGTAATGTGTTCCAGGTCCGTTCGTTGATCTGCGGCCCTTTGCGGGTCATCAATCGCAGCGGCGCAGCGAGTGGATTGTCGCGAACCGAGCGAGCCGAAAGGTAACGTGCCGTCGAACAGCCTGACGCCATAAACGCAACGACCACCACCATAGCGACGAAAGGCAAACGACGTTTCGCGGGCCGGATGTTTTGACCGGGCCAGATGCGTTTGCTGGTCGACCGGCCACCCGTCCAACGCGAGCGCGCGTCCATCAATGAAACGCCAAACGTCGACTCGTTCGGCGGTTCAGATTCGGCGCGCGTCCTGCGAGACGGAAAGGATTGTGATTCGAGCAACGTCCTGTCACTGGAAAGGGTACACCGGTAGCGTCAAACTGCGGTTCCGCAAAAGGAACACTAGAATCCCAGCGGCTCCCGTGTCAACGCAAACCGCAGGCCAGTTTTACCGCCGCCGAGTTTCACGCGTCCTGGTTTCACGCTACCGGATTCCGGCCAACGTCCAGCTCCATCGACAGTGTTCATCCATAGGAAATTGACGGATAAAATGTCGAATGCACCAATCTTTTCGATGACTTTTCACAGAACATCAGGTCACGAGGTCGAGGGAGCTTGACGCGCGACAAAGATTCTCGGAAACTGCCGCTCCCAGTCAGTCGCGGCCGTGGCGGAACTGGCAGACGCGCTAGGTTGAGGGCCTAGTGGGAGTTAATCCCGTGGAGGTTCGAGTCCTCTCGGCCGCACTGGAGTTTTTACTGCTTTTGCACGAGACACCGACCATCTCAACATGAACGTGGTCACGCAAAAGTCACGCAATTCGGAGTAAAACCTCCTTACCATCGCACAGCTCGCCACGAGTTTTGCTGAAACCGTGATGTTGGCCGCTACCGCGAAAGCCACCGGACAGGTCGGCGTCACCTTCGTCAACGAAGTCCGACGCCCACAGTTTCGTCGACCGGAACAACGGAGGCCGCCGGTTCCCCTTGCTCGTCATCTTCACGCTCCAGCTTGTCGGTACTGATCACGACGCTTGATTGAAAGGATCCCGGGTACTCATTCGCCGCATCCAGCAGGTACACACCCAAAGCTGTCTACCCACCGGTCGCATTGTGTTTCATCGCGGTCTCGGTCAAGAACGTATCAGCGCGAACAATCTTGCGTCCATCTCGCTGGTCCATGCGAAAGTTCTCGGCTCTCGCGACACGCTTTCCCAACCCGTCGTCGCTTCTCCCCCGGCTTTGCGGGGGAGAAGTCATTCGCCTAAATCGCTCGCTAGAAACTAATTGTTTGGCCGAAGCCACAGTCTTCCCAGTGCCCCCAAAGCCAGAATTTGCATTGGACCAGTGCAGCGTCAATGATACGACGCACGGGAGTTATCGCCG
>JAGQPO010000289.1 GCA_020426665.1 Planctomycetales bacterium | reverse complement strand
GTCTTCAGCGACCACGGCGACGGGGATCTGGGTGTTCGGAGTCGCGTAGCTGCGCTTTTGCGGTTGGGCGACCCGAACGACCGGCGGTCGGTCCATCAACATCTCAACCTCGATCGGCAGCGCTTCGTCACTCCAAACGTCATTTGTTCCGCGAACCCGCACCGTCCAAATTGCCGACCCGTCGATCGATGTCGTTCCGTGAACCATGTCGGGATCGTCACCAACGGAAAGAGTGACGGCCTTCGACTCGGACTGGTTTTCGCCGGCCGCAGCAACCCGAAGCTCGCCTCCGGCCAATGGCCGATCTGATCGAATGACGATGTCAACCGTCGAACCGAACAGCCCCTCCACGCGATCCTGTGGCGATTGACCTTGGCGGATTGGCAAGCGGGTGTATTCGGGAAATGTTGTCGTGTGTCGGATTGCCGTGATTTTCGGAACCGCCAACACGTCGACTTGATAAATATCGCTGCGACCTCGATTTGCGGTCACGTGGTATCGCATCGGTTCCTTGACCCGCGGAACAACTGCCTGCCAATGGCCGCGATCGCGAGGATACATGGCGATCCGTTGTTCGTCCCGTTGCGCGTCCCCTTGATCGGACTTGCTGATTATCAATTCCGCAGCGTCGACGGCGCCACCGATAATCTCTACCTGAACCTCCAATGATTGGCCGTACGTCAATGTCGTATCACCGGGATCAACGATGAACGTTAGCGGTGAATACGGCGGCGTGTCGGCGGTGGGATTTGTCAATCTTTCCCAAGACGTTGCAAATGCTTTTGGTGCTGAAAACAAAAACAGACCGGCGATCGCCACAGCGGTAACCGCCAGCAGCAAACTTTGTTTTAGCAGTGCCCACGGAGCGACGTCTCGCGCGTCGATCGACGCGGCTCGATGACGTGCCTGGTCAATGGCGACACCGGACATGCCCACCGTCAATGCTTGCTGCGGACTGGCGATGGCGTGTTGCGATGTGCTTCGGCAAAGCTCAAATCCCGACAAAATTTGCCCGCCTGTTCGACCGACTTGGTCCATCCGCTTTGCGGTTGAAATCGGAGTGGCAGAGCGGATTTCCGACCAGGCTTTCAAACACAACACAACGACCGCAACGACAACGACCGTCGGCAGCGCGTAAAACCGCACCGTGACATCCAATTGCCAAATGATATCCATCCATGCCACGCACAACGTCAACAGCACCAGCGCGGTAATGCCCCACAACACCGCCTGGATCAACGCGATCACGATCCTCCGCGCGGTGATCCTGGCGACGCGATTGACAAGTTTTCCCGCCGACGGATGCGGGTTACCAACGGGTTGCGATAGATTCGGTGCGATCGATGACATGTTTTTGGTGCTCCTATATCAAACCGTTACCGCGTCGCAGAACCCAAGTCGTCGTCCACAACCCGATAATCGCAACCATCACCCACCATCGATCCCAGGCCGCAGTTTGGCGAGTTTCGATCGGTAAGCCGTTGGTGATTTGTTGGTCAATGCGTGCCACAATTGCGTCCGCGTCATTGGCATTTAGCATCTGGCCGCCGCTTTCCGAGGCGATCTCCAACAGGATGTCTTCCCGTGGAGACAATTCTAGGCGTTCGGCGGTCGGCTCGCGGACCTCGAATCCCGTCACAGAGCGATCCGCTGGATCGGCGCCCACCAAAGTGGCGCGATAGTGCCCCGCGGCCAACTTTCCAAACCTGGCGCGCAACACACCCGGTTGATCTCCGGCCGGCTCACAAACCACATCGACCGGTGCTGAATCCACATCGACCTGCTCCAGTCGCACGGTTGGTATTGGGTCGCCCGAACGAAAATCGCGTATTAACAGAGTTGCGGCCGCAGGCGTTTCGCTGTTGAAAACAGACCGGTCACTTTGTAGCGACCGATTGGTGCCGGGTGCCAACGAAACTCGGGAAACCAGCCAGTGCAACAAACCGTTCCAAACTTGCGCATAGGTTTCGTCCGATGCCGAATAGTCCGGCGGCAACAATGCCCAACGCCACATTCCGGCACCTTCGACGACAACGGTGCGACCACCGCCGAACGGTTGATAAGTCAGCAACGGCATTTTGTCTTGTCCGGCAACAAGGACGCGCGGCAGCCCGCCGCGCAATTCCGGTTTCTGGCCGGTGACCAAAGACGGCAATGCGGAAAGTCGATCAATCGAATCATCGTCACTCCACCAACCCTCTTGCTGTGCCACATCGGTCGCCGTTGCCCGAACGCGTTGTTCGGATTGGGGAGACCAGCGAACGGGAAGCATCCGTCCAAGTTTTTCCGACAGATCAGACTGTGGCGTACCACGGGCGCATACCAACGATCCGCCCTCTCGGGCGACCCAATCGCGAAGTCGGTCCACCGTTTCGACATCCAAAAACGACTCGGCGTCGCGGCCCAGTACGATCACTTGATACTTTTGCAGTGCCTGAGCCGACCCGATAACTTCCTGGGGAGAACTCAACACCTGCCATGAAGGCTGTTGGTTGTCGCCGGTTTGGCTTGACTGTGCGGTTGATTCATCCGCCGCCACTTCATCCGCCGCCACTTCATTCGCCGCCACTTCATTCGATGACCGATTCGCTGGCGGCGAATACTGGCGGCGATGCAAATAGCGGTCACTGCGCATCATCACCAAACTCTCCAACTCGATCGACGGGTCGATTGCCAGATTCCTGGCCAAAAACTTGCTGTCCCAATACGGCTTACCTTCTAACAGCAAGACACCGATCGGATGATCCAGCACCCGGACCAGCACGGAGGCTTGATTGTCGACCGACGTTGCTTCTCCTGGTATACCCGTCGCAGTCACGCGGTATCGATACAGCCCCGGTTTGTCGACGCTGGCCGATGCAACCACTTCAACGTCGGTCTGTGAATCTACGAGGATTGATTGGTTCCGGGAATCGTCTTCGATTGATTCGCCCTGCCAAGCTACTTCGATCGGCACGTTTCGAAAACCGACCGTCTTTGCGGTGGCCGACAACCGGAATGAAGCCCCAACAAAGGCGATCCGATTGACGTTTTTAACTGATATCGAGACGTTGCGAACCGTTTGTGGACCGCCAAACTTGATCGGAAAAACCGGAGCCGCCTGTCCCCGCGCCAATCGGGCCGCCTGAATCGCACGGCCGGCCGCACCGACATTATGAATACCGTCACTCATTAAAACGATCGCCTGGCCTCGCGGGCGATCGTTTTGTGCCGCGGACGTCAATGCCGCCGCGACATCGGTCGACGATCCGTCTGCGACCGGAGTTGATGTCAGGTCCAAACCACTCGACTCGCCGGCAAAAGAAATGATTTGATGTTCATAGGTCGGCCCAAACCGGTCAACCAATGTTTTGGCAAGCGACGTGGCTTGATCGATGCGAGTCGCGTCATTTCCGTCGTCGTTGACCGACATGCTGGCACTGGTGTCGACCAAGATCGTAACCAAAGGCTTTCCTTCAGGCGGCGCGACAGGGTCCACCCAAACCGGATTCAACAGCAAAGCCAAGGGAACGCAACCGACCAACAGCATCAACAACATCACACCGATCCGCCGCCCTGAACCGATTCGGTTTCGCGAACGATACCCATACGCAGCCCAGGTCACCAGGAACAGGACCGCCAAAAAGATCCACGTGGGAAGCGCGACACTTGGTTGAAATTCCAACCAAGCGAAAATCGAAAAAGGTGCAACTGCAACCACGTGTGACTCGCTAACTTCGAAACGTAAACAGCGTCCAAAACTCCGCCACAATGCAACCCAGCATCGACAGTACGGCCCAGACCCACAGGTGATCCGTTTGCCTGACATCGTCGGACGCCAGGACAAGTTGCACGTCTCGCCCGCCAGACAAACGAGTCTGCAACACGTCGGCTGACAACGATCGCAAATCCTGTTCGATCGGATCACTGCAAACGCCTTCTGCCCACAACGTGTCGCCCCTCTCATTGACAATCCGATAGACGCCCGGAGTATCAGGCGAGGGCCAATTCCACATCAAACTGCGGTCACGGGCCACGATGTTTCCCGCAACGACCGAGACGTCCGACGCCGCATCGGAATCACGTAGCACTTTGAGATCGTTGATCGAATCAACACCACTGGGCAATTCTCGGACGATTGCGCGACCGGCGACGGACGGAGCAACCGATTGGCGTTTATCGGTCAGCCGCCCGATGGTTTCGATTACCAATGGCACAAACGCCGCATGGTATCCGAGATTGCTGCGCGCCATGTCGGCGTTCAGAACCGCGATTCGGCCGGCCCCGGCGTCGGCAAAGAACAACAACACACTCCGGTCACTAAGCGTTGCCGAAATCGCATCGACTGAGCCTGCCTCGGTTCGTCGCGTCGGCAATCCGCCCCCAATGCGCCAATGAGCAACCGCTTCGTCGGCGCGATCGGCAAACGACCGAAACGGCGCGTTCAATGTATCAAAGGAGTCAACCTTCAAATCGCTTCGGGAGTTGGATTCCAGCGATGCGATCAACTGCACAGGCGGTTGAAATCCGGTTCCCATGGATTGCCGCAACGCCTCCAGATTATTTGCGTCGGACGAATCACGTGCGACGTACAGCAGGCTTCCGCCGCGCTGCAGCCAACTCGCGACACGACCGGTGAACTCTGGTTGCCAAGTTTCCATCTCGGACATGATCCACAGGTCCGACCCCGCAACCTCGGGCGTATCCAATTCGCGCGGCGAGACGCGAATAACACGAGCCGACGTCTGTGCGTCATCCATTTCCGTGGCATCGGCAGAGCTTGGCAGCAACATTTCGGACAAGAAAAATGCGCCGCCACGATACGCCGGACTCGCTTCGGTGATGATCGCCATCGAAGTGTCCGGTCGCACACCGACAACGATTGGAAATTCATCGTCACCCGGCATGGCATCTTCGTTATCAACCAGCCACACGTTTCCCCAACGCCATCCTTCGTTCTGCCAAGTGATCGGCATGACGCAAGTTGCCGTCGATCTGGCCGAGATCGTTTGCTGGGAGTTTTCGGCGACCGATTGCATCTGCAACCGGCAGTTCACGGTCCGGGTATCGTCGCTGTGATTGGCAATGTCAACTAGCAACGACAGCGGTTTGCCGGCAGTCGGAGATGAAGACAACCGCACGCTATGAATCGCAACGTTCGCCGGCGGTTCGGCCCCGGCAACGGAAACCAGTTCCACGTCGGTGGTCTGGGGCAAAACGGCAAAGTCGGCGCGTGACCAATTGGAACGCTGAAAGTCGCTGACAATGATGACTTGCATCGATGCCCCAGCAGGAGCCGAACCGAGTTGTCGAGAAACAGCTTCCAGCATCGACGTCACGTCGATCGCGGCAGCAGAAACCTGGGCTTCGGCAAGTCGTTGCGACAGAAGTTTGATGTTAGAGCTGGGTGTGTCAAAGACATTTCCCGGATGACTGGATGCGATAAAGAGATTTGCCGCCAACTTGGGACGGTAACCCAAATGCTTGGACGCCGCCGCCTTGGCCGCGTCAAAACGAGTCGCTTGACCATCAATCGCCGACATACTTTGACTGGCGTCCAATACGACGATGCGAACGATTTGGGCGTCGGCCGCCGATTTTAAATCTTGCTGAGACATTAATAGCGGTCGGGCCATCGCCGCCGCCAACAAACCGACCGCCGCACAACGCGCCGCCAGTACAAGAATGTCTCTCAACCGATGTCGTCGATTCTGTTGTTGCAGAGCGTCCTGAACGAATCGAATCGTACTCAGAGGCATACGAATCGGACGTGGACGCGTCAGAAAATGCACCCACACCGGAATCGAAGCGGCTGCCAAACCAATGCCCAACAGAATCGGATGCAAGAACATTCCGGCTACCCCGCCCGCTGAACGAGGAACTTGCCGAGCGTTTCGATGTAAGGCGTCGCCGTGCTGATCCGTTGATAATCCGCGCCGACGCTGGTCGCAATGTTCCGCACCTGGTCAAAGTGTTCTTTGATGCGGTTGCGATAAAGACTTCGAAGCTCGTCGACATTGCACGACACGACACCCTCGTTTTCCATCCCCTCGAATCGATAGGCCACGCCCGAGGGCAAGTCTTCTTCCAATGGATGGATCAGGTGCAAAAAGACGATTTCCCAACCACGGTGTCGGATCTGTCGAAGCGCGGCCGTCAATTCGGCAACATCATCGACCAGGAAATCGCTTAACATCAACATCACACCCCGAGAGGAAAGACGACCGAGCAACTCATGCAATCCCCTCGAAAGTGTCGATTGCTGCACGCTCTGAATCGCTTCCAGCATTTTGTAAAGTTGTCTGGCATGATTGTCGGTGCTGCCCGGCCCCAGGTATTCATGCAGTTGCCCGCCGATCGTCGCCAGACCGGCCTGGTCGCCGGCGCGGGTCACCAGATGAACGAGCGCCGCACAGAAAAACTGGGCGTACGAAAGTTTATCCAACATTCCGCTGCTTGACGGTACCTCCGATCGCTTACTGCGTCGCCAAGGCATCAAACGCCCCAAAGGCCCATCCCCAATCGAAGTCGATTGTCCGCTGAATCGCATCGAGGCGCTACAGTCGATGATCGGTAAGCACGTCAAATTCGTATCTTCCTGAAACCGTTTCAAATACAAACGGCCCGTCCGCGCCAGGACACGCCAGTCCAACCGCCGCAAGTCATCGCCCGGCGCGTAGGCGCGATAGTCGGCGAATTCGCCCGAACCTCCCATCGCCCTGGATCGATGGCGCCCGCTGTATGCACCGTCCACACGATGTGGAGTCGCAAACCGCATGTGCTCTAACGCAACCAATTGCCGTAACTCCAAGAACGGACTTGGCGATTCAGCATCGATTACGCCAGTCGGACTGATGGTGCTGCTCATGGAAAAATTAAAAGTTGGGTCGCCGCGGCGCGAAATCAAAACCGTTATCCGATGATCCTGTCGACCAGATGATTGACGATCGCATCGGCAGAAATCCGATCTCCGATGGCGCGATGGTTTCCGAGCACCCGATGTCGCAATACCGGCAACGCGATCGCACGCACGTCATCTCGCGTCGGTGCGGCGCGACCATCCAGCAGCGCGTGGGCCTTTGCTGCCATTGCCAGACATTGCGAGCCCCGTGGGCCAGCACCGAAGGCGACATACTGGCGGACAAAGTCATCGGCGTTGGTTTCATCGGGCCGACTGGCGCGGCACAAGCCGACGACCGCATCGATGACGTTATCTGGAACGGGTGCGGCCAAGACCAATTCGCGAAGCTGCAAAAACTCTTCACGTGAAAGCGTCGATGTCGGCAATTTGGGAGACCCGCCCGCGGTCAGTCGAACGATGTCTTTTTCTTGATCCTCCGTCGGATAACCAACGTGGATTTCCATCATGAATCGATCCAATTGTGCTTCCGGCAACGGATAGGTGCCTTCTTGCTCAATCGGATTCTGTGTCGCGACAACCAAGAACGGGTCGTCCATTTCGTGCGTCACCCCGCCGACGGTCGCATGGCGCTCGGCCATCGCCTCCAACAATGCCGATTGAGTTTTTGGCGTCGCACGGTTGATCTCGTCGGCCAACACAAGATTGGCAAAGATCGGACCGCGACGGAAAACCATCTGGCGCTGATCACTGCCGTTTTCTCCCGCCATCAACTCGTAACCGGTGATGTCCGACGGCATCAAATCAGGAGTGAATTGCACACGCGAAAACTTCCATTCAAACGCCGCGGCAAGCGCTTTGACCACCAACGTCTTGGCCAACCCGGGCACACCAACCAGCAACGCATGCGAACCGGTCAACGCACAAGTTAACAATTCGTCAATCGTTGCTTCCTGGCCCACGATCGTCTGATGCAGTGCGTCGCGAATTAATTGCACCTGCCGAGTGAATGTTTCGATGCGCTCAGGCGCACCTATGTCCGAAACGCCTGATGTCATGACATACCCGCACGGTGTAAGAGATTAAATTCTGACGCTGTAAACGGCTCTGGCTGAAATACCCGCGGGCGCTACAATGCGGAGGAACTGACCAGAAAACGCTGCCCGGAATAAACACCCCAAAACCAGCATTGGACGGATGATCGAAAATCGACGAGAACCCCATGGTAGTAGATTGCGAAGCCCCCCGCAAACTTTTCCCGAAAGTCGTTTCCGACGGACCATAAGATTAAACAATCCGACCAATGACGAGGCAAAATACACGAGTCATTTATGCACAACCCGTTGTGCCGCGATACGTAAATCCAATTCCATTGATTTATCGAGTATCCTGCTTTGACCGCCAAACAGCCCCAATCCCCACACCGTGAACAAGTGAAGCAACCATGAGTCGTGAATCAAACCTCCGATTCGACAATTATTCTGGTAGTTCAATTCACGCAATGGTGCTCATCGGAATGTTTTGCTGGTGCGTCTCAACGACTCACGCCCAAATGCCTCCCCAGGGATACTCGTCCGAAGCGACAATCCTGCTGGCTTTTGCCGCCGGTCAAATTGACCTTGTCGATCGAGATCTGGCTGTTCCCGACACCGTCGTCGTTAAACGCGCGATCCAATACGGCAAAGTCGGCGATGTCGAATTGCTGCTCGACCTTTACTCGCCACGAGACCTTGATGGCCCAGTCCCTGGATTGGTCTTCATCCACGGTGGAGGCTGGAAGGGCGGAAACCGAAAAGACTACCAGTACTACGGTATCCGGTTCGCAGAAAAAGGATACGTGGTGGCGTCGATCAGCTATCGGCTGCGTGACGTCGCAAAGTATCCCGCCGCAGTCGAAGACGCCAAATGCGCGGTCCGATGGATGCGTCATCACGCCCAGGAAAACAATGTATTGCCGGACAAAATTGCAGTGGCCGGTGGGTCTGCCGGCGGACATCTTTCGATGATGGTCGGATACTCGTCCGACGAACCCGAACTTGACGGTGATGGTGGAAACGACGGCGTCAGCAGCCGAGTCCAAGCGGTCGTCAACCTGTACGGGCCGACTGACCTGACAACACCCTACGGCCGCTCGCATCAGTTGGTCACAAATTTTATCGGAGCCAGCTATGACGATGCCGCGGACGTCTACAAACAGGCCTCTCCCCTGTTCCACGTCACCGCCGACGACCCGCCGACATTGACGTTTCACGGAACGCTGGACAGTTTGGTCCCAGTCAGTCAAGCCGATCGGTTGGTCGAAAAACTAAAGGAGCTAAAAATTGAAGCTCCCTATGAACGACTGGAAGGCTGGCCGCACGCGATGGACGCTGCGCAGCTCGTCAACGATTACTGCTTCGATGCGATGCTGAAGTTTTTCGACAAACACCTGAAAACTTCGCCGTGAATCCGCCGCGAACATTTCACGTTCTGGCATACACCAGACTGTTTAAGAGTTGCGAATCGTTCGTCCCTGGTAGGTCACGGTAAAATCGGACAACAACCGGCCGTCCGGATGGCCAAACAGTTGATCAACAATCGAACTGACGCGAGCATCCGAGAACGACCGATGAAACCGCACGTCGATCCGCCCCGGATTGATGGTCGCCGCCAGCGCATTCCCCATCGAGTCGTCTTTGTAGCAAAGGCCCGGCTGGGTAGCGTCACGATGTTCCGTCGTGTACGGAAAAAAGTACGCTCCCGACTCATTCAAAATCACCTTGAAATAAAAGCCGTCTGTTTCAAGCGTGCGTTCTAAGAAATCAACGCCGATTAGATTCATCTTTCGTTTCTTAGAATCGGTCGAGAATATATTTCCATCGACAAATTCGCTCAAAACTCATGCTAGACGCCTTGTTTGGTTTTGCGTTTGGGCGAGCAATGACATTTGTCGCTGCTGAAGATGAGATACTTCGCGTGACGCTTTACGCAAAAGCGTACAGCCTTAACAGTCCGCATTTGGAACATCGATACGCAGCCACAGGCTTCATGTGCGTTGGATCGTGCTTGATACATGGAACCCCCTCGCCCATGATCGTTTGAAGTTTCATACCTAAGAATTTTGCCTCCTCCGGCGTACCCGCGTGCCATTGACATTGCAGAACCGATCCATGCGATGCGTCCGGTAAAAATCCAAGTTCCATAGCTTGATCGCAATCGGGACATTTGGGCTCAGGCATCTCGCGGTTTCCTTATGAAAAACGTGCCGGATTTCAGTGGGACAAAATTGGCTGGCCTGTCACCGCAACTTTCTTTTTGGATGATGTTCCAGCACGGCGTCAGCCATCATTTCCGGCGTTAAGTCACGGTGATCGTTTCCGTCGCAGAAATAAGATCCCGGCCAGAATACCAGATCCGAAACTTGAGTATCGCCGAATGCGACGTTGAACTGAACGAAAGTTTCTACTTTTCAAGGCACACTCTCGCTGCTCAAATAGAATTTCCGTTTGGTCACCATCCCTGTGAGAAAACGATACGATGTTCCGAAACTCAATCTACTTTGTGGCGGCTTTCGTACTTACTGGCCTGACCATCCCGGCCTCTCCGTCAACAGCCCAAGATATGCGAGTGGTGGACATTCCTGTGATGGACGGCGGAACGGATATCACCCGCATGAAGCGGCGTGGAGACGTTCGATACAAGATTGAATCCGATTTCAAAACCGTCGGCAACTTTTACGCAAAGACTCTAACGGGCCAAGGCTGGTCAAAATTTCGGACAGAGAATCTGCAACGCAATTTCTGGGTGCAAACTTTCCTGAAGGACAAGATGACTTTGGAAGTCCGCGTGGACACCCGCGAAAACGGCTGCGAGGTCCGCCTGACGCCTAAAGGAATGATGTGGGAAGAGGACGATCAACCGACGCCAAAGGACCTGCCCTATCCAAAAGACGCAGCCGACTTGGAATACAACGACTTCTTTGGATCGATCGAGTACACATCGCCCTCAGACGTCAAGACGATTGGTACGTTTTTGTCCGATGAGCTGAGCAAAAAGATGTGGACCAAGGTTTCCACCGACTTTGACACCGAGACGTTTGTCCGGATGAAGTTCAAACAATCCAAATCGACACTCGACATCGACGTTCGCGCCGAAGACGCCGGATGCAAGGTGTCGATCCGGACCAAGGGGATGCAGTGGGATGGAATGAAGGAGGAAATCGAACGAGCGAAGCAACAGGCAAAGTTACTGGCGGAAGAAGATGCAAAGAAAAAAGCGGCCGCCGCGATGGAAGAGGCCCTTGCCAAACGCAACAACAAGCCGAAGCAAGGGATCGCAAACCTTCCCAAATTGCCCAACGAGGCGACGGTCGTGATGGATGGCAAGACATTTAAGTTGTCCCAAGTGATTGCCTTTGAAATCTTCGACTACGGTGAATGGACGACACGCATCGTCGCGACGCAGAAACCGATCAAACAATCAACGCTTTTGGACCGACTGCGTCAGAGCGATAAAGACAAAAGCGAAAACGCGGCCGAGCAAGACCTATCACAATCATGGCCGGATCCTTACTTGCAAATCGTTCTGGATGATCAAGACAAACCGTATCGCTTGAACTTGCTAGCCGGCGGAACGCCTGGCGGAGCGTCTGGCGATGATGAATTGTCCGGTACGGCGTTGGTCGAAGACGGTCGCGCTCGGGGCACCGTCTCGCTGCGGGAACCCGGATCGTTTTTTGAAAAGGTCTACACCGCGGAAATCAGCTTTGATGTGCCTGTCTTAACGACCGACACCAAGCCAACGAAGCAAATCGCCGATGCACCCAAACTTCCTAACGCCGGGAAACTGGTGATCGGAGGCAAGAAATACAATTTAAGCAATGTCGTTGCCTATGAAATGAAATTGTTCGACGAACCGATGACGACCATCGTCCTTTCCGAAAAGCCGTTGGACTTGGCGAAGCTGACATCGGCATTGGGAAAGAAAGCCGCCGACGACTACTTTGAATTCACACCCCAAGTGAAGCTGCTCGTTGACGCCGACGACAATTTGAATTCCGTTTCGATCTGGGCCGACAATATCAGCATCGCTGGAAACAGCAAATACGAAAACGAGATCGTGATCGAAGATGGTCGCGCTCGCGGAACGGCCGCGATGGCCAAACCGGATGAGTTTTTTGACAAGGAATACAGCTTCGAACTTAGCTTCGATACCAACCTGCTTGGCAAACGCGCACCGATCCGACCGAAGCCGGCGGGAAGCTTGCCCGCGGACAGCTATGACGGATTGCCCGTCCCCGAAGGACACTCCGGCATTCAAACGCAAGGCAGCCCCTTTCGAAAAGAAATTCAGACAGCGGTCAACGCGGACATCAATTCGGTGATTCGATTCTATCGAGACGAATTGGCTTCGGGTGAATGGGGACAGTGGAGTGAAAACGCAAGCGAATCAAAAATTGAATCACAATCCGCTCGCCTGGTGTTCGCCGGACCATCCGGAGGCGTTGTGATACAAATCGGTGTCGCCGGAAAGGGAACATCCATCACGATGATCACTCGAGACGCCCAAGCGGCCAAAACCGCGGGGCTACTTCCCGCGGCTGGAAAATCGCGACTGTTTATCGCAAACGAATCCGCCAAGGACGCAGTGATTACGGTTAACAAAAGTGACTACAAAGTCGCGGCCGGTGCCGGTGCGAAGAGTCCGAAAACCGGCATCAATTGGGAAGTCCAACCTGGCAACTACAGCTTCGAAATTAAACTTCCCAACGGACAGGTAAAATCACAGAAACTTCGCTTGAACCCGAACCAAACCATGGGGGTCATCATCGATGATTCCGGCAGTTTCAACATGGTTGAATTGTATTAGCTTGGAGATTTCAGCACGCCCGAACGACCGCGCGACTCGGCTGATGTCGTTTGAGCGTCCGACGTTATTGTGTGGCGCGGGGCCAACGAAAGGTTGCTGACCCGTAGAAGCATC
>JAGQPO010000288.1 GCA_020426665.1 Planctomycetales bacterium | reverse complement strand
ACCGAGGACACCGTGATCGCTCGGGTCGGTGAGGCCATCATCAGCTCGATCGGATCGGCGGAAACGCACTTCAAGGTGCTTGAGAATCCCGACATGATCACGCGTGTCGTTTTGGAGCGAGGGTTAGACGCCCAAACCGCTTTCGAAATCGTTTCAATCGATATCGCGGACATTGACGTCGGTGAAAACATTGGCGCCAGGTTGCAAAGTGACCAGGCCGAGGCCGACACCCGCGTCGCCCAGGCCCAGGCCGAACGCCGTCGCGCCGAGGCCGTCGCCGAGGAGCAGCAAATGAGGGCCAAAGTCGCCAGCAACAAGTCCCAGCTGGTGCTGGCCGAAGCGGAGGTGCCACGGGCCATGGCAGAAGCATTCCGGGCCGGCCGAATCACCGCGCCCAACAGCTCCGGGATCTGACTCCGTTTGTGAACGAGTTTGAAACGATTTCGTATCGTGTGAAATTTCCCGGCGGTCTGGACGACATTCAACTGGCCGGGATCGTGGATCGGCCGAGAGATTGGGACACGCCGGCCCCGGCACCGTTTCACCCGTCGGTTGACGGATCGTTGCGTCCCGTCGCAGTGTTCTCGCATTGCTTTACCTGTAACAAGGATTTAAAAGCAACGGTGCGTATCAGCCGCGCGTTGGCGAAATCGGGCGTGGCCGTGCTGCGATACGACATGACCGGATTGGGTGGCAGCGACGGCGAATTCGCAAAAACAAATTTCAAAACGAATCTCGGTGACCTTGCCGCAGCGGTCCGATTCGCGGCGTCCGAACTGGGGCCTGTAACCGCTTTGATCGGACACAGTTTTGGTGGTGTTGCGTCGCTTGTCGCCGCAGCCGCGTCAACTCAGGACAATTCGCCATACATCCAACAGCCGGGGCTATTTTCCCAGCTAAGGTTCGTCGCAACACTTGCCGCGCCCAGCGACACGCAACATTTGGCGACGCTGCTATCCAGAATGAACCCCGCGATCCAAACGCGAGGTGAAGGTGATGTGACGATCGGGGGCGTGAAATGGACAATTCATCGGCAAATGCTTGATGATTTCCGCAGCCACGACGTCACCGCATGGCTTCCCAAAGTCAATTGCCCGGTGCTGTTGCTGCATTCCCCGGTCGACGAAACCGTCAGTATCGATCACGCATTACGATTGATGTCGCTGATCCAAACCGACCGCTCAGATCAAGCCACGAATCTGACGCCCGTCAGTTTGGTGGCTTTGCCCGGTGCGGATCACTTGCTATCCAACCAACCGGCGGATCTGGCGTTTGTCACGCGGTTGCTGGCGGCCTGGTGCCATCGCTACTAACCGGTGGAACAAATTCATAGCCGCTGATCGCTCCGCGATCAAAGCGTCCGATCGCAGAGCGATCAACGACGCACTCGAAAATAAAATCTGGGCGAAGCACTAGGAACCGTTATGCGGTTGTATCGGTGGCCGCTGAACCGGATTCCTGTTTCGTGGCAGCTCGGTGGCGACGAGAGATCCAAACGCTGGAATCGGCATGACGCAAGACATACTTGGTCGTGCTGCCGAGCAGAAAATCGTCGAGCAAGCTGTGGCCCGAGTCTCCGACAACGACCAAGTCCGAGCCGTTCGTTCTCGCAACGTCTGCGATCGCGTCGCCGATTCGCTGGTCATGGACCACAATCGATTTGACGTTGGGCAGCGTTTCGGCGAGACGAGATTCCATTGCCTGTCCGCCCTTTTTCATTTCGTTGAAGATTTCCTCCTCGTTGGCGATCGCTGCCGTCGACAACCCGTTTCCGAGCAGATAGTCGTAAACTGGCGCGACGCTGATCAGTTCGACTTCTGTCGTTGGATCCCAGTCGAGAGCCATGATTTCTTCGGTTGCCTGCAGTGACGCGTTGGAACTGTCGTACCCGATCAGGATCTTGTCAGGTTTGGCATCATCGTCGCCGGCATCTTTCGCCTCATCATCCGGTGGTCGAACAACCAACACCGAACATTTTGCGTGCGTGGCGACGCTGTCCGAGACGCTGCCGATCAACAGTCGACCGAGGAAGGAATGCCCGTGCGCGCCGATGACAATTAAATCACAGTCCAAATCTTCGGCTTCCGCCAAAACGACCTTCACCGGATGCCCCGGTCGACAGATCTTGTCGATCGATTCACAACGATCGCTTAGCAGACTTGCGACGTCGGACTGGTGCGACTCGGCCCGCGCACGCTCTTGACGTAACAATTCAGGAAACCAATGTTGAGTCGATTCCGGGCTGGCGCCGTAGGGATCGCCCAGCGCGGTGATCAACGTCAACTGGATCGGCACCTTGAATCTCAATTTGCCAAGAAACTTCGCCGCCGCCATCGCCGGGGCGGAGCAATCAGTCGCAAGTAAGACTTTCATTTTTCATCACTCTCCAAACCCCATTCGATCGAAGTGATCGATTGAGTTAATTCCAAAATGAACTGTAAAGTCAGTGCTTCGTTGCAGCTGGATTTTCGTGTAGCGGAACTCATCAAGAGTTTCGATTCGCCCGGCCATTTACGAA
>JAGQPO010000287.1 GCA_020426665.1 Planctomycetales bacterium | reverse complement strand
CTCGCTACGTTAGCGGCCAACAGTACAGCATCACCGCACTGACCGATCTCAGCGGGACGATCAAGGAGCGCTATGCTTATGACGCGTATGGCAATCCGTCGGTATTCGACGGGAGCGGAACGGCACGTACGGCAACGGCTGAGGGCAACCGCTACACCTACACCGGCAGAGAGTGGGACGAAGAGTTGGCGCTCTTTCACTACCGGGCAAGGATGTACGATCCGTCGTGTGGACGGTTCTGCTCCAGAGATCCGATTGGGTATGCCAAACATTCACTCGGACTATTTACCTACGTAGGGAATCGTCCGACAAAGCTCATTGATCCGCTGGGGAACGATTGGTTCTTGCCTCGTCCAACACCGCCAGAGAGGTGGCCATACCCTTCAATTAGCTATCAAGATTGGCTGCATTGGTGGAATACTTATCACGGGCACGGAAACGTGGATACGCTGTCACGGGGCTGCATTGGAGTTGCTGGCACCGTCTGCGGATACACAAAAATCGAGGAGTTTCGAGATGCACTCACAAATTGCTGGCGATCACAACCTAAAGCAGAAGACGCAGCAAAGAAATTGAAGTGCAACGAGTGCGACGAAAAACCAACGGCGATCGTCGCAGTTCAATTTTCTTCGTGGACGTGGGTTCGCAGCAATGGTCAAATTCAGATTGGCAACACGAGCAATCAGCTGAATGGCCTCAAAGAGCCGATTTCGGTAGCGCGAATTTGGACGATTGTTAACAATGGACTCGACGGAAATGGAAGACCGATTCCCGATGGCGGCAATTACGATTTTCAAGTGCAATATGGGGGCTGTTGGTTTGGGGCAAACAACGGCGTAACGCCTCAGCACCCTGATATGAATGTAAATACTGTCATAGATCTAGATGAGTTGATTAAACAAGGCGATTTGCGGGGATATAAGCAGCATCTTTGGTGCGCGATTTGCCGGAAATGCGATGAAAAATAACGGTTCAGACGAGCGAGCGATTTCGTGACGACTAGATTTCTGCTCGCGGTGATTATATGCTTCGCACTTGTGTCCGTTGGCTTGCGACACCCAGCGTGGCAATGTGTTCTAATGGTGCAGTTTGCTGCTTTTTTCCTGTACCTATACGCAGGGTTTGGAGTGGTTAATTCACATCTCGGCCAGCGGCACGCATGGTTTGCATTTTGTTTCACGGGAGTGTTTTATCTTTCAATGCCGACGACGCTCTCCTGGAGTTTAACCGGCCAAATAATCAACGACCTCAGAGAAATACTTCATTCTCAGGAAGTAGGAGGTGGAGGCATTATCCTTTTTGATGATTGGATCGGTTGGTTTGAGTCTATTGCAGTGATTGGCATTGCTTTAGTTTATTCGATGGTCGCGTTCATCGCCGTCTCAGTGCTGGAACGCAATAAAGGGGCGTGCTGTCAAAAAAATCATCCGAACGTATTGAATGACGACTTGCGTGATTCGATGGACCGAAAGCAGCATGTTTTCGACCGAGCATAGGCTGGGCGTGAGCAGGCACAACGGAAAAACGACACCGATTGCGCGTCGAGCGCAGCAGGCAACACAGGGAAGTGTCGTGACAAATCGGAAACTGAACGGTGTCAGTCAAGCCGCGCGGCGATAGGACTTCAGCAAACCACCGAGTCGTTCGTCGCAGGCGATGAGGAGGCTCGCGCCGGGGTCAGGCCTTCTGCGCGGCAAGATGGCATTTCGACGGCGGAATTTTTTATCCAGCAATACTTTTGGTAAGAAGATTTTGGGTAAGAAAATTGACGAGCCTTTGCCGACGAAGATCATTCGCCTCGTGAGTTCGGTCTTGATTGTTAACATCAATTGCTCGATGTAGGCATTCAGGTTTGGCGACCTTGGTGGCAGACGGACTGATTGAATACCCTTCGATTTCAGCTTCGCGCGAGACTCGACGATCGTGGGACACCTGGACCGGCGACCTGTACAGGGTACAGTATGAATCCATGTCTGATCTCCAGGTGGTCTATTCT